>SLGY01000072.1 GCA_007136425.1 Kiritimatiellia bacterium | reverse complement strand
GATATCGCCGCGTCCGAAGAATTGCAGCAGACGCTGCAATCCCTGCGCAGTCACCTGCAAACAACCGACGATTTCTGCAAACGTTTGAGCAAACCGCGTGTGATCACGTTACGAGAAGATGTGGGATGAGTCTTCAGAATAATCGGGTAGGGTGTAGTCATGGCTAGAAAGAAAGCCCAGGCGAAGCAGGATCTGTCGTCGTTCATGGCCATATTGATCATGACGATTGGCGCGTTGATCGTCTTGTTGGTATCGAATACCGTGATCATCATGGCCAACCCGGAGAATACCGCCATCACCTCCGTGGTTACTTCGTCGCTCTTTATCCCGCCTCCGACCGGTGACGGAACGGAAGGCGGCATGCCGTTTCCCCATGGGAACATGATGAAAGAGCCCGTGTACATCGATGTCCATCCGGACCGGATCATCATGTATCCGGGCGGGGAGGTGCTGCCCGTGCGGGAATTGGATCGGCCGCGTAATGCGCTCGAACAGTTCCTTGAACGCGTTCATGAGAATCGGCACGAAGAGTATGTCGTCCTGTTGGTTCGGCCTCGTGCGGCGCTGGTGTCAAGGCGGCTGACCAAGGCCGTGCGTGACCGGGACATTGACTTGGGGCACGAGCTTTTTGAAGCCGGTCGCGCCGTCAATTATGAAGCACGCCGGGCCGCCACCGAAGGGAAATTCTAGATGGCTCGCCAGAAAGACCAAGGCGCCAGCGTAAATCTCGACTCCTTCCTCGACATCATGACCTGCTTGGTGGGGGTGCTCATCCTCATCATCATCATGACCGGCTTGGACGCCGCACAGATTCGCGTGCTGATTCCCACCCCCATGGAATACGATACCGACAAGCGTCCTATATTCATTGAAGCGCGAAACAACGAACTGTTCCGAGTCCCATTGGAGGACTTGCAGGTGATGGCGGAAGACGGCCTGCGCGAGATCAGTCGCGCGGCCGGCGGGAACACGGAACGGGTCCTGCAGATGATGAATGAGACGCAGTTGGGCACGGAAGAGTATGAGATCGACTTGACTTACTTCATGGTGGGTCAGTTCGCGGTTCGTCCGGTGGCAGGCGTGTCGGGATATCCGCTGGATGATTGGGAGCGGGAAGGACCGCGCGACTGGTATGGCAGTATTCTCGCGAGTATTGATGTCGAAGAGGAAATGATCGCTTTTCTCGTAAGGGACGACAGTTTTGACGTGTTCAAGCGAGCCCGTCATCTGGCTTGGCACGAAGATGTCGATGTGGCCTATGAATTGCTGGACGTACACGAACTGATTCGTTTCGGCATGATGGGACATCGCGCCCGACCGCAATGACGCACTCGTGCCAGCTCCCCGCAAACGCCACATTCCTATCTTGCCCAATCGCGATGATCAGGGCATGATGCGTGACCATGACGGGATGATCAACCGGAAGGCAGCGTATCGCCTCATCGCCGGGACGGAAGGAGCTAGGTGTAATGGATGTCAATGAGATCATGAAGATACTGCCGCATCGCTATCCGATGCTGCTGGTGGATCGCGTGCTGGAATGCGACGACAAGGAATGGATTGTCGCCATAAAGAACCTGTCCGCCACCGAATCCTATTTCCAAGGCCATTTCCCCGATGATCCCGTGATGCCGGGTGTGCTGCAGTTGGAAGCCATGGCCCAGGCGGCCGGGATATTGGTCAACAAGGTCTCCCAATGCGAAGGGGCCATCGCCTACTTCCTGGCCGTCGATAAGGCGCGTTTCCGAAAGGTGCTGAGGCCGGGCGATCAATTGCGTATTGAAGTGCGAATGGTAAGGAATCGTTCGAAGATGTGGCGCGTGCATGGACAGGTCCTGCTCGACGGGGAAGTGGCGTGCGAAGCGGACCTGATGTTCGGGCGCAAGGAATAGGCGCTTCATGTCCGGCATTCATCCCACGGCAGTCATTGCGCCCTCGGCCTCATTGGCGGACGATGTCGAAGTCGGGCCGTACAGCGTGGTCGGGCCCCATGTGCGGATCGGCGAGGGCACGTGCATTCGCTCCCATGTCGTACTCGACGGGCACACGACCCTGGGACGCGGCTGTACCGTGTTTCCCCATGCCTGTATCGGCACGCAAACACAGGATCTGAAATACCGGGGCGGAGTCGCACATGTCGATATTGGCGACAAGACGACCATTCGCGAGTACGTAACCGTCAACGCCGCCACGGACGACGGCGGTGTGACCCGTATCGGCTCGCGATGTCATATCATGGCCTACGCACATGTCGCGCACGATTGCCGCGTGGGAGACGAAGTCATTATGGCCAATTGCGGCACGCTCGCGGGACACGTCTTTCTGGAGGATCAGGTAATCCTCGGAGGACTGAGCGCCGTCCATCAGTTTGTGCGGGTAGGCCGCTTGAGCATTATCGGGGGCTGCTCTAAGGTTACTCAGGACGTGCCCCCGTACATGATGTCCGACGGGAATCCGTTGCAAGTGCGGACGATTAATGCTATTGGTTTAAAACGTAAGGGAATCTCCGCGGATGCGCAGCGGCTTTTGAAGAAAGCGCATAAGATCTTGTACCGGGAAGACCTGTCCACGAGTCAGGCCGTCGAAAGACTGGAAACCGAACTGGAACAAACGACGGAAATACGACATCTTGTCGAGTTCGTAAAGACCTCCGAACGCGGCATAACAAAATAAATGGCGTCATCATCCATTATGCCCAGGCTTATCATCCTGCCGCTCGTCCTGAGTCTGTTGGCGGCGGCTCCGGGGGACTTTGCGCGTTCGAACAACGGGGCGCATGTCAACTTCAGCTTTGACGAAGCCGATCTTCGACTGGTGATCAAACTTGTCGGCGACATGACCGGCAAGAAATTCGTGGTGGATCAAGACGTGCAGGGGGCCGTCACGGTGGTCACGCCGCCGGAAATCCCAACGGACCAGATCTACCCGTTTCTCCTGACGATTCTGCAATCGCGCGGCCTGTCGGTTGTCGAACAGGACGGGGTGCATCATGTGGTGCGCCTGCCCGAGCGTCAACTTCCGGGCGCGCCGGTTTTCGGGCCCGGCGATGACATCTCGGAAGTGCGCGGGCTGATCACGCGCGTCCTGCGCGTGGAACATATCAGCGCCCTGGAATTACGGCGCACGCTCGAACCCATCGTGCCCGGCGGCCAGGCGGGAGCACTGACCGCATTCGGACCAACCAATCATCTGATTGTAACGGATACGATCGAAGGGATTCGTCGGATTGAACAGTTGATTGCGGAGCTGGACCAAAAGGGGGCGTCCAGTACCGTGGAAGTTCTTCCGCTGGAACATGCCTCGGCCGATGAACTGGCGCGGCAACTGACCGTTGCGCTCAAAGGCGCGGAGACGGCCGGACGCCGGCTCTCAAGGCATATGCAGCAGATCGCGGAAGGCGGCGCCGCCCTGGCCGGCGAGTCACTGGTCGTGGCGGTCCCGCATTCCAACAGCCTCCTGCTCATCGGTGCGCCGGTGCAAATCGCCGAGTTGCGCGAGTTGGTGGACCAGCTCGACGTGGAGGCCCCGACCGGTTATGGGCGACTGAATGTGATTTTTCTCAAGTACCTGAACGCGGAGGAGGCCGCAAAGAGTCTGAACGGGTTGTTGCAGCAGAGCGCTGATCGAGAAGAACGCGCAATCCTGTCTGTGGAACCCAGCATAGCGAACAATGCGTTGCTGGTCGACGCCTTGCCCCGCGATTTTGAGTTGGTGCGGGAATTGGTCGCCCAACTGGATATCCCGCCCCAGCAGGTCATGGTCGAGATTCTCATCGCCGAAGTCACCATGGGGAAACAACTGGATCTGGGCGTGGACTGGTCGACCATCGACGCGCCGGAAAGCGGTCGGACAACGATCATCGGTCGTAGCCGTCCAGGCCGGGAGGACACCATGCAGGATATCCTGGACGGTACGTTCCCCGAGGGACTTACCGTTGGCGTAGCGCGCGGAACATTTACCGACGCCCAAGGGCGCGTGCTGCCGCGCGTCCCCTTTCTCGTGCGGGCGATGGCCGAAGATCGGGATGTAAAGATTCTTTCGAACATCCCGTTATGGGCTCAAAACAACATGGAAGCGAGCGTCAGCGTGGTAGACAATATCCCCGTGCTGAAATCCACCATCGAAGGCGGGGCGGGCGTAACCCGTGATGTCATCCAGAATATCGAGCGTACGGATGTCGGGATTCAGTTGAAAGTCACCCCGTATGTAAATCCCGACAACGAAGTACGGATGAAACTCAATCCCATAATTGAGGCCATCATTGACGAAGGCCCCGCGGATCTGCAATTTGCGCCGACCATCGCGCGGCGCGAAGTCGATACGATGGTGACTATTCCCGACAAGGCCACGGTCGTTATCAGCGGGTTGATGCGCGAAGACCAGGTCCGCGCCGTGTCCAAGGTCCCGTTGCTGGGCGATATCCCGTTGTTGGGCCATCTCTTCCGCCGTACGGCGGATCGGACGGAGCGTACGAATCTGCTGATTTTCGTCACCCCGCATATTGTCACCGACCTCGAATCCGCGGCGCTGATGCGCGATGCGTTGGAAGATCAAACACAGATTGATCGTCGCGGAGCGGAATTGCGCCTGCCGGACAGTGATACGGACGCCGTCACGGAGTAACGCGCAGGGGGACCGATGCAATTGGGCGAAATATTGGTGGAACAAGGCACGCTGACCGCCGACCGTCTGGCCCAGCTCATTCAACAACACGAGACCGAAGGCGGCGCCACGGAATTGAGCGACTGGCTCATGGAACAGGGGCTCTGCACCGAGATGGAGGTGCTGAAAGCCTTAGCCGCTCAATTCAACACCGTCGTCCTGCCGCACATCACGGAAGATCATCTCGACTCCTCCCTCGTTCGCCGTCTACCCGTCGACTGGGCGAGAAGCCGCCATATGCTGCCGATTCGTCTCAAGGACCGGATTGCCGCGGTCACGTCTGATCCGACGCAAATCCAGCATCAAGACACGCTCGGCCTATTGTTGGGCGAGGAATTGATTACGGCGCTTGCGCCCATGGAGGAAATCAATCGCGCTATCGAATGGTGTTATTATAACCGCGAAGACGAGACGGGCGAGTTTCTGCGCACCTTGGAACCGGCGCCGGCGGATATGGACCGGCTCGGCGATACGGGCGGCGACGACCTGCTGCGCATGGCGGATAACGCGCCGGTCACACAATTGATCAATCTGATCCTGCTCGATGCGATGAAGAGCGGCGCGTCGGATATTCATATCGAGCCGTACCAGAAGAGCCTGCGCCTGCGGTTCAGAATCGACGGAATCCTGTATGCGAAAGATCCGCCGCCGAAACATCTTGAGGCCGCTCTGGTCTCGCGGCTGAAAGTCATGGCACATCTGGATATTGCCGAGAAACGCATGCCACAGGACGGAACCGCCCGGGTACGCATCGGCGAGCGCGAAATTGATATCCGCACCTCTACAGTACCCGTGGCGGATGGCGAACGGATTGTGTTACGCCTGCTCAACCGGGAATCGACCTTGTTGCCCTTGGCCGAGCTGGGCATCGCGCCCGCGATGCTGGCGCGGGTCAGAACGCTGCTGGCGGAGCCGTTCGGTGTGATCTGGGTAACCGGCCCCACCGGAAGCGGAAAGACCACCACCCTCTACGCCGCCTTGCAGGAACTGGATACGAAACAGCTCAATGTCATCACCATCGAAGATCCTGTGGAATATCAACTTCCAACCATCAGCCAGATCGGCATTAAACCCAAAATCGGACTGACTTTTGCGCGCGGGCTGCGGCATATTCTGCGACAGGATCCCGACGTCATTCTCGTCGGGGAAACGCGCGACCAGGAAACGGCGGAGATTGTTGTGCGGTCTTCGTTGACCGGTCATCTCGTCTTCAGCACATTACATACCAACGACGCCATATCCGCCGCCGTTCGCCTCATCGATATGGGCATTGAACCCTATCTTGTCGCCGCCGCCACGCGTGCGGCCATGGCACAACGGTTGGTGCGTCAATTGTGTCCGCACTGCCGTAGGCCGGCGGAATTAACGGAAGACCTCCGCGCGGCTCTGGGGGATCGGGCGGAGCGGTTGGAAGCGACTTCTCTATGGTCGGCGTCGCCGGGCTGTGACGCCTGTTCCGGGGGGTACCGGGGGCGCATTGGATTGTTCGAGCTTGTCGAATTGGACGGCGATTTGCAGGACATCATTCGGGAAGGCGCAAATCTACAGAGTCTGCGGCGCGCCGCCGCGGAGCGCGGCATGGCGACCTTGCTGGATGACGGATTGGACAAGGTGGCCGAAGGAAAGACGAGCCTGGATGAAGTGCTGCGCGTCGTGGGGCACGGGTCCGATGCCCGATGAGAACATTTGAATACAAAGGGTACAGCACCGGAGGAGAGGCACGGCGCGGGTTGATCGAGGCACTGGATCTGAAGGATGCCCGCGAAAAATTGTCGCATCAGGGGGTCCTAGCGGAATCCGTGAACCCCGCCGGGGAAGCGCGTCGTTGGGTCTGGCGCCGACGGGATGTGCTCTTCACGCTCGATACGCGAGCGGCCTTCTATCGCGAACTGGCATCCATTCTCAGCGCCGGCTTACCGTTATCCGGTGCGTTAACCCTGTTGGTTGATGCGCCGGAAATGGGTAACAACCGGTCGCTGATCGCCGGGATTCGCGATCGAATCGGGGAGGGAAAACCCATGGCGGAGGCCATGGCATCCGTTTCCCCTCGGGTAACCGCCTTTGAAAAGGCCGTGGTGAGCACCGGCGAACGGTCGGGGCGTTTGGACGAGGTCTTGAATCGATTGGCGGATTTTCTTGAAGAGGAACGCAAACTGCGGGATCGCTTACTTTCGGCGTTGCTGTATCCGGCCATTATTCTTGCGCTCAGTATTGTGGTCGGCATGGCGATGTTGATTTTCATGTTGCCGGCGTTCCAGAATCTGTTACAGGAAACCGGTTTGGATATGCCTTGGATCACCCGTGCGGTAATGGGTGTTGCCGGGGTGGGGGCGTGGGCGGTGCCGGGACTCCTGATACTCGGACTGGCCGGCGGCTGGTGGTTCCGCAGGCAATGGCGAGACAATCCGGAATTTCGCGTGGCCATGGACAGGCGACTCTATCGTATACCCGTGTATCGCTCGTTCGCGGCGGTCCTGGCCAATATCCGGTTCACACGGACGATGTCCATGTTGCTGGACAGCGGCCTGCCGTTGCTCGACGCCATGGGACAATCCGCTCAGGCTTCCGGCAGTCCTTGGATCGGCTATCTGGTTGACCGGGAAATCGAGTCGGTACGACATGGCGCGTCCCTGTCCGATGCACTCAGCCGCATTCCTCCGCTCAGCGGGACCTTGCCCGGCTGGGTGCGCGCCGGAGAGGCAAGCGGGGAATTACAGGCCATGTTGAAACATGCCGCGGATCGAAGTCAACAGGTCTGGGACCGCTGGATTACGCGCACGATGACGATGATAGAATCGGGACTGGTCATCGCGGTCGGGTTGATGGTCTTTATCCTCGCGTTATCGATTATTCTGCCGATTCTTTCGTTGAATCAGGCACTGCAATAAGCGGCACCATCGTACGTTTCCGCTTCCGGAATTCAGCCCGTTCCGTATAGCCCGCCTCGGCTGCCAGTCGCGTCGCCCGCCCGAAATCCGCGCCCATCCGTTGTGGAACGTGGGAATCCGAGCCGAAAGTGATTGGAATATCGCGTTCCCGGGCCCAGGTCAAAATCTGAAGAGAGGGATACTGTTCCCGCACGTCATGAATCCAGCCGGAGGTATTGATCTCCATGGCCATATTCGCCCGCGCAAGATGGTCGAGCGCCGGTTTGACCAGGCTTTCCATGTAGTCCGGTGCGGGGCGGGCGCCGAATTTCTTGGGCAGGTCGAGATGCGCCGCCGCATCATAGAGTCCGCTGTCCGCCAACAGTCGGATGCGCCGGAAATATTCCGTCCAACAGCCTTCGATATCGTTGGGATCAAAGACCCCGGTCAAGGCGTGCTGCTGGTCCCGATCATAACCGTTATAATGCACGGAACCCAGCACATAATCGAAATCCTGTTCCGGGAGCCATGCGGAGAGAAAATGTTCGCACCCATCATAATAATCCGCCTCGATACCGAGCAGCACGTCGATCCCTTCAACGGATCGTGCTTCGTCCACCCAGTCGAGGTATACGGAGAATTCCTCGAAGTCCATGCGATGTTCCGGATCGAAGGGTTCGGGCACGGGCACATGTTCCGTGCAGGCCATCTCCGTCAGGCCGGCGGCTCGCGCCGCACGCGCGTAGTCAATGGGCCGACCTTCGGCATGTTTGCATAATAGCGAGTGTGAATGATAATCAGGCGGCAATACGATGGTGTTCATGGATTCGTCCTTTACGGGCCGGGGATTAAAAGGGGGGCGTGGCGGGGACACCGTTCCGCGGAATAATTTCGCAGCCCAGCATGAGATCGTCATCAAAAAGAAATCGGCCCGTGAAGTATTGATCCTTCAACATCAACGGAAACCAGATGCGATCATCCATCCACATCCTGCCATAGGGCACATCTTCAAGGGCAAACCATTCAGGCGTGGCTTCGTCGGTTTCTTTCGGTTCGCCTTCGATGTCGTCGGCGCGATAGACCATCCCGTGAATGCTGTGACCGTCCACGAATTGGAATTGCAATTCACCGCAGGGACGCACACCAACAGGCGTGACACAGATTTCCTCCTGCACTTCGCGTACGGCGCAGTCCCGGGAATGTTCACCCGGATCAAGGCGTCCGCCCGGCCCATTGATCTTCCCCGCTCCGAGGCCGCGCTTCTTGTGGATCAGGAGAATCTGTCCGTCCTGCATGACAAACAGGAGTGTAGCCCGCTCCACCGGCTCCCACGTCGACCAATCTATATCTGTATACTGCATGAAGATCCCTTGGAATTTAGTTTGAACAGATAGAATAGAGCCCAGACTGACTTTGTAGGGGCTTCGCTTGCGAAGACCGCTCAGTGGCGCGTGGGTCTGTCCCGGCGCGCCGCAAGCGGCGGCCCTACAATTTCTGTATAGGCTATTATGAGACGATGAGTACCTATATCAACAATAATACGGACTCCAGTGCGGCAGTCTGTGGACAGGCTCTATACCGACTCGCACGGTCTCCGCGGTCTCCTGTTCAATATGTTGATCATGGCGCATCCGGTTCATAACCCAGTATCGGGGACAACCACTTCTCCATCGTGGCCACATCCATTCGCTTACGCGCGGCGTAGTCTTCAACCTGATCTTTATTGATTTTGCCGATCCCGAAATACGCGGATTCCGGGTGGGAGAAATACCAGCCGCTCACGGCTGCGCTCGGCCACATGGCATAACTCTCCGTCAACCGGAGCCCAATATTCGGGGACACGTCGATCAGATCGAACAGGGTACCCTTCTCCGTGTGATCTGGACAAGCCGGATAACCGGGCGCGGGCCGAATACCCCGATAATGTTCGGCGATCAATTCATCGTTCGTGAGCCGCTCGTCCGTCTCGTACCCCCAGAACTCGCGGCGCACCCGCTCGTGCATGTGCTCGGCGAAAGCCTCCGCCAGCCGGTCGGCGAGGGCCTTGACCATGATGCTGTTGTAATCGTCGTGGTCGGCTTCAAACTGCGCTACGGCTTCGTCCGTGCCGTCCCCGGCGGTTACGGCGAACGCGCCGACATAATCTTTCACGCCCGTATCCTTCGGAGCAACGAAATCCGCCAGGCACATGTTCGGGCGTCCGGGCGGTTTGACCATCTGTTGGCGGACGGAATGCAGAACGGTCAGGACCTCCGTCCGCGAATCGTCCGTGTACACTTCGATGTCGTCGTCATTGATCGAGTTGGCGGGAAAAAAGCCGATCACGGCATGCGCCCGTACCATACGTTCGGTGATCATCCGCGTCAGCAGTTCCCGGGCATCGTCAAAGAGTTTTCTGGCTTCCGCGCCGATGACTTCGTCATCCAGAATGCGTGGATATTGACCGGCCATTTCCCAGGCCCCAAAGAACGGGGTCCAGTCGATATAGTCCTTCAACGTCTCCAACGGATAGTCGCGCATTACGTGCACGCCCGGCTGCCGGGGGCGGGGCGGTTGGTATTGGGTCCAATCCGTCGGGTGCTTATTGGCGCGCGCCTCTTGAATCGTGCACCAGTTCTGTCTCTTCTTCTTCCCGCCGTGACGGGTCCGAATCTCCTGATAATCCGACCGGATTTCGTCCAGATAGCCCGCACGATCTTCCTGATTCAGGAGCCGGCTGACCACGCCGACCGCGCGCGAGGCGTCGGTAACGTGAATGACGCCGTGCTCATAGCCGGGCGCAATCTTCACGGCCGTATGCACCTTGGAGGTGGTAGCGCCACCGATCAGCAACGGGATGGTGAAGCCTTCGCGCGTCATCTCCTTCGCCACATGCACCATCTCGTCGAGAGAGGGGGTGATCAGTCCGCTTAACCCGATGACGTCCGCCTTTTCCTCAATCGCTTTGTCGAGGATCTTCGCGCAGGGGACCATGACGCCCATATCCACCACGTCGTAATTATTGCAACGGAGCACGACGGCCACGATATTCTTGCCGATATCATGCACATCGCCCTTGACCGTGGCGATCACGACCTTGCCATTCGTCCCGGTCGACGCCGAGGCCCTTTTTTCCTCTTCAATGAACGGGATGAGGTAAGCGACGGCCTTTTTCATGACGCGGGCGCTCTTGACGACCTGCGGCAGGAACATCTTGCCGGCGCCAAAGAGGTCGCCGACGATTTTCATGCCGTCCATCAAGGGGCCTTCGATCACTTGAATGGGCCGGTCGAACTGCTGTCGCGCCTCTTCCGTGTCCGCTTCGACATAATCCGCGATGCCATGCACGAGTGCATGCGCAAGTCGCTCCTTCACGCCTTCCTCGCGCCAGCGCGTATCCTGTGTCTGTTTCCGCTTCTGGCCCGAATACTTGTCGGCGATTTCCATCAACCGTTCCGTCGCATCCTCGCGGCGATTCAGTACGACGTCCTCAACCCGCTCCCGCAATTCGTCGGGTAGATCTTCATACACGGCCAACTGGCCCGCGTTGACGATGCCCATGGAGAGGCCCGATTTGATGGCGTGATAGAGAAAGACCGAGTGGATGGCTTCGCGTACGGCATTGTTGCCACGAAACGAAAACGACACGTTACTCACCCCGCCGCTGATGTTCACGTACGGACACTGCTCGCGGATCGCGGTGCACGCCTCAATGAAATCGACGGCGTAATTGTTGTGTTCCTCGATACCGGTGCCGATGGCAAAGATGTTGGGGTCGAAAATGATGTCCTCGGGCGGGAAGCCGACCTGTTCCGTGAGTATGCGGTACGCGCGCCCACAGATTTCAACCTTTCGCTCTTTGGTATCGGCCTGCCCCTTTTCGTCGAAGGCCATCACAATCACGGCGGCGCCGTATTTCCGTACCAGGCGCGCCTCGCGTATGAATTCCTCTTCGCCCTCCTTCAGGCTGATGGAATTGACAATCGATTTTCCTTGGACGCATTTCAAGCCCGCCTCGATAACCTCCCACTTGGAGGAATCAATCATGATCGGCACGCGGGAAATGTCGGGTTCGGAGGCGACAAGGTTCAGGAAGGTGACCATGACCTCCTTCGAATCGAGGAGGCCCTCGTCCATGTTGATATCGATGATCTGCGCGCCGTTTTCGACCTGTTCACGGGCCACATCGAGCGCCGTCTCATAGTCTTCCGCTTTAATCAGCTTAGCGAACTTGATCGATCCGGTGACGTTGGTTCGCTCGCCCACGTTCACAAAATTACTGTCCGGTCGCACCGTAAACGGTTCCAAGCCGCTCAGGCGCAGCCAATGCTTCAGTTCGGGCGGCACACGCGGTTTCTGGTCCGCCATGGCGGCCGTGATGGCTTTGATGTGGGGTGGGGTGGATCCACAACAGCCGCCGACAATGTTCAGGAATCCGGCGTCGGCAAATTCGCGCAGCACCGCCGCCATTTCTTCGGGCGTGTCATCGTATTCGCCGAATTCGTTGGGCAGGCCGGCATTCGGATGCACACTCACGAAGCAATCGGCGACACTGGATAGTTCTTCCGCATACGGTCGAAGCTGTTTCGCGCCCAGCGCACAGTTCAATCCGATGCTCAACGGTTTCACATGCGACACGGAATTCCAGAAGGCTTCCGGCGTCTGACCGGACAGGGTGCGTCCGCTCGCATCCGTGATGGTTCCGCTGATCATGATCGGCACATTCAGCTCGTTCGCTTCCAGATAGGTCTGGATGGCGAACAGGGCCGCTTTGCAGTTCAGGGTGTCGAAGACTGTTTCGACCATCAGGACATCCGCGCCGCCGTCGAGCAGGCCGCGCGTGGCTTCCGTGTACGCTTCGACCAGTTCGTCGAAGGAAGTGTTTCGATAGCCCGGATTATTCACATCCGGAGAGATGGAAGCCGTCCGATTCGTCGGGCCCAGCACACCGGCCACAAAGCGCGGCTTATCCGGTTCTTTCGCGGTAACCTCGTCGGCGGCCGCCTTGGCCAAGCGGGCGGCCTCGACGTTGAGTTCATACACCAGGGACTCCATCTTATAGTCCGCCATGGCGATGGAAGTGGCGTTGAACGTGTTGGTTTCCACGATATCCGCCCCGGCATTGAAATAGGCGAGGTGGATCGCTTTGATGATATCGGGGCGCGTCAGGACGAGCAGATCATTGTTGCCCTTCAGATCCGCCGGATGATCGGCAAACCGTTCCCCGCGATAGTCCGCCTCCTCGAGCTTATAGCTCTGGATCATGGTACCCATCGCGCCATCCAAGATCAGGATGCGTTGGGACATCAGCTCGCGGAGCAGCTTCTCAGTATCGCTTTTATCGTTCATGTATCACTTGACCAGTCTATATAACCTATTGAAAATATTGGTATATTACTCTATCCGGCTAGACGGGTCGATGCAAGGGGGAATTTGCCCAAGGACGGAGCAAGGACGGGGACAGAGACTTTCCGATGAACATTTCATGGGTTAGGTGATCCTCGCGCTTGATTGTCAATGGCGTTCGTGAGATAGTCCATTCTCAAGCGGGAGTAATTCAGTGGTAGAATGTCAGCTTCCCAAGCTGAACGTCGCCGGTTCGATCCCGGTCTCCCGCTCCAATTCCTTCACAGCCGGAAAATCCGACTTTTCTTAGTCCGGCATTGCTGTACTCTCCGGTGCAAATCATTCATCCCAATCTGAGGAGTACCATGTTTCGCGATAATCCGCTCAAACAGATCGACTGGACCGAGTATCTAGCTCTGCCCGTGAATGATCGCGCCCCGTATTTTCTACGCGATGATAAGCCCTATCACGTACTCTTCGCCCAACAATACGATCGCCCTACGATGGAACGCTTGTGTGACTTGGCCACGCGCGTGCGTCGAATAGCCAAGACGCGGGGCGGCATGCGGTTTCTGCAGGATCTCCTTTGTGAAAAGCGCGCCATGCTCTATTTCGCGCAGCCGTCGACCCGGACATTTCTTTCCTTCTATGCCGCTTGTCAGATTCTCGGCATGCAAACAGCGGAGGTCCGCGATGCGTCCACCTCGAGTGAAATCAAAGGCGAGTCCCAGGAGGATTCCGTCCGCACGTTCAGTTCCTATTTTGATCTGTTGATTATGCGTCATCCCGTCGGCGGCTTCGCCGAACGTATCGCATGGATGCTATCGCAATCGGATCGGCCAGTTCCTGTGATCAACGCCGGATCAGGGAAGGATCAGCATCCGACCCAGGCCTTGCTGGACATCTACACCCTGCAACGCAGCTTTGAGGATCGGGGCGGTATTGACGGGAAGCAAGTGGCCTTTGTAGGCGACCTGGCGCGCGGGCGTACCGTGCGCTCGCTGGCCTGCCTGTTGCGTCATTTCAAAGGGGTCAAGGCGTACTTCGTCGCACCGGACGCGCTCCAGATGGGGGGCGATATTCTGGCCGTATTGGATGCGGCCGGGATGGCTTATGAAGTGACCGATGATTTCCGATCGATCATACCCGTGGCAGACGCGATCTATATGACGCGGCTGCAAGACGAATGGGATGATGAGCAGGAGAGCGAATCCCCGAACACGAACGCCTTTCATTTCCAGGTGGAGGATCTTGATATCCTTCAACCCCACGCGATCCTGATGCATCCGCTTCCGCGCCGCCACGAAATCGATCCGGCGGTGGATCGCGATCCGCGCGCGATGTATTGGCGGCAGGTGCGCAACGGGATGTGGATCCGCGTGGCTCTGATGTTGACGATCTTTGAGCGTGACAACGAGGTGGATCGATATTACCAAGACTTGATCAGGTAATGGACGAATGGACAGATGGACGGTTGGCAGAATGGATGGACGATGAAGCATTTGTTGACACTGGATGATTGGACTCCCGAGGAAGTCGAGCGCACCCTCGTATTGGGTCATGAAATAAAGGCCAAACCGGCGGATTATTCCGAGACCTTGCGCCAGCGCACCCTCCTTATGATCTTCGAGAAACCCAGCCTGCGTACCCGGCTCTCTTTCGAAACGGGCATGACGCAGATGGGCGGACATGCGATCTATTATGATACGAGCACATCGCCGATGGGGGCGGGCAAAGAATCGCTGCACGACACGGCCAAGACCTTCAGCCGATATGTCGACATCGTCATGGCGCGGCTCTTTGACCATGAGCATCTTGCCGAGTTGGCCCGCTATGCGCAGGTGCCCGTCATCAATGCGTTGACGGATCTCGCACATCCATGCCAGATCCTGGCCGACCTGATGACGATCCGCGAGAAAAAGGGCCAGTTGAAGGGCTTGAAATTGGCCTATCTGGGCGACAGCAACAACAATGTCACGCATTCGCTGTTGATCGGTTGCGCGATAACCGGGATACACATATCCGTGGGCTGTCCGGACGGGGATGACTACGTGCCCCGGCGTTCTGTCCTTGAAAGCGCGAATCGATTGGCGGAAACGAGCGGCGCACAATTGAATGTTGTGCATGACGCCGCGGAGGCTGTTAGGGGGGCGGACGTCGTTTATACGGATTCCTGGATGAGTTATCACATCCCGAAAGACGACCTGGAGGCCCGGGTGCAACGTTTCACCCCGTATCAGGTTAATCAGGCGCTGATGGAAAAAGCGGACCCGAATGCGATATTCATGAATTGCCTTCCCGCCATGCGCGGTTACGAGCAAACCGCAGAAGTGATCGACGGGCCGCAATCCGTGGTCATCGATCAAGCCGAGAACCGGTTGCACGCGCAGAAGGCGGTGATCATCACACTGATGAAGGCGGCGGGCAGGCTGCCGTAACTCAGGCCATGGACGGAGATTCCAGAGCTCTGGTGATGAAGCTAAGCTCGTTGGGGGATTTGTTTCATTCCTTGCCCGCCATCCACGTTCTCAAAAGAGAATTAGGACTGACTGTTGACTGGATGACACAACCGGAATACGCCGACTTGGTCGCTTGCTTTGATGACGTGGATCACGTTCGGACTTTTCCCCGACGTCGTTTTCTCCGTTCGTTCCCCGCATGGTTGCGCGAGCTCCGCTCGGAATCGTATGATTACGCATTTGACTTTCAGGGGCTGTTCAAGAGCGGGCTGGCAACGGGTTTGTCGCGAGCCGAAAGACGTATCGGGCCTTCCTATGCCCGCGAGGGTGCACGTTTCTTCTATCATGAACGAGCCGGCCGCCGGGACAAGAATCGGCACGCCGTGGATGAAGCGCTTGATTTTGTCGAGCATCTGGGGCTCACCGTCGACGAGCCTCGATTTCCCGTGACCTTTCCGGAACAGTCCGTACGAGGCGCCGGGCCGCGTGTCGCGTATTTGCCCTGTTCGCGATGGCCGACCAAGAACTGGCCGCCGGCGCATTTCTCGGCGCTCATACGCCGGGTGCACGCGCGGGCGGGCGGGACGGCGTACTTGTTGGGCGGCCGGGAAGACGCCAGCGTATGTGATGAAATCGCTTCCGCACAGGAATCGCACGTGGAAAACCTTTGTGGACGGACGAATCTGGTCGAGCTGGGCGGCATTTTGAAGGCGATGGACCTGCTTGTGACCGTCGATTCCGGCCCCATGCACATGGCCGTGGCGGTGGGCGTGCCGGTACTGGCCTTGTTCGGCTCTACGGACCCGGCGCGCACGGGGCCCTATGGCAAAGGCCATGACGTCATACAGCATGGCGGACTGTCGTGTCAGCCGTGCCGATCGCGTACGTGCGCAAGGCCGGAGAAGGATATCGCTTGCATGCGCGATCTCAGCCCGGAACGCGTAGCTGAAGCGGCGCTCGCCCGTCTGGATAAAGAGGTCTGACGCCGCATAGGACGGATCCCATGTACCCGCGCCAACCCGTGCGCCCGGACTTGCCCGGCATGATTATTCATGGCATATTTACATGATGAGAGTCTTGCCCTTGCATAGCCCTTCGTGGTTTCGGCGCATCGTCGCGGCCCCGCTGCCGTGGTTGATTACCGGAAGCATGATTCTTTTGCACACCGCCTGCGAACCGCCGGCGCCCGTTGAACCGGAACCCGCACCGCCGCCCGAGCCCGAGGTGGTCGCCGTACCAGAAATCCCCCCGCACAGCGCCGCGCGGCGGGGGGCGTTGGATGTGTTGCAGCGCCATGTGGAACTGGGAACCGATATCGATCAGCGCGACGAGTACGGAGCAACGTTGTTGCACGAAGCCGCGTCGGCCGGTCATGAGGACGTGGTGCAATGGCTGCTGGAACGCGATGCGGACGTGGAGGCCATGGATGAAAGTGGCTTTACGCCGGTTCAATTGGCTTCGTTCATGGAGCAGGAGCACATCGTCGATTTACTGCTTGAGTACGGCGCAGTTCTTGTCGAATACGAGGAAATCGATTTCGAAGAAATGCCCGAACCGGAGATTGAAGAGCCGGTCGAGGTGGTGGACGTGCCCGAACCGGAACTTCCGGAA
The DNA here is from genome assembly GCA_007136425.1 of Kiritimatiellia bacterium. Taxonomy (GTDB): domain Bacteria; phylum Verrucomicrobiota; class Kiritimatiellia; order SLAD01; family SLAD01; genus SKZA01. The sequence goes on along the minus strand of SLGY01000072.1, from coordinate 25,718 downwards.
GAATGGGAAGATCTCGAATTTGACACCTGGACCAGTTCCGCGGGCCAGGAAGTCGAGGCCGCGTTCATCGAGATGCAACAGGATATCGTGGTCCTTGGTTCCCGCGACGGACGCGTGTCGCGTGTTCCGATCACACAATTGAGTCGCGACGACCAAATCCGCGCGCGCGAAATGGCGTTGGGCGATTTGGCAACCATGCGCACCGGCCCGGGCCGACCGGCGATGGATCCAAGCCATGTGCGTGTGGACGCCGGATTCAGCAGGGATTGTGAACGCATGCTCGTTCGCGCCATCCAACAGGCGCGCGAAGAGGTGCTCGTCGCGATTTACACCCTGACACGTCCCCAAATTGAACGGGCGCTGTCGTCCGCGGTCGGTCGTGGCGTGAATGTACGGATAAAATACGATGTCGGACAGGCGCCCGTCAGTCGCATGCAGGAATTGATCGATAGCCTTGAGGATCGCGGCGCGGAAATGATTCCCATTTCCATGACCGGACGATACGCCTCAATGCATCACAAGTTCGCCGTGATCGATCGTGTGCAAGTCTTTACCGGTTCGTTCAATTTTACCGTGATGGCCACTACGCAGAATTACGAAAACTGCGTTTTGATCGAGTCGCCCGTTGTCGCGCGCGAGTTCGTACGTGAATTTGAACGGATCAGGGGGCGTTGACGGTTACGACGGCCGAAAACGGGGCGAGGGCTTCTCCCTCGAGTCCTCCATACAGGCATTCACCCTGGAACAGGTCCGAGCGGCTCAGGGTGCGTCGTTCCGGACCGAGATTCACGGCGCAATGCAGCGAATTCTCTGCGTGCGACCGTGAGAACGCGATCACGTGCCGATCGTGTCTTTCACATTGTTCTTCCACGTCCAGCAGCGCGAATTCGCCATCCGTCAATGGAGACTGGTTCCGGCGCAAGGCGATCAACTCCCTGTAGAAGGCGAACCATGCGTTTCGTTCCTGAGGGTTTCGTGCAAACAGATTGCCCTCGAATTCCACGCCCTCGCGCTTAATAACCTTGTCGCCTTGCCGCATGCGATAGCCTTTGTCGCACGGTTGAATCCGCTCGTGGATAGGGGGGCGATTGACCGCGCCGAACTCCTGGCCGCAAAAAAGGAAGGGAATTCCGTGCGGCGAAAGAAACGCCAGTTGCATCATCGCCCGCACGGCGCCGGCGCCGAACCGGTACACGCCGCGTCCTTCATCGTGGTTATCCGTGTACCGGGCCAGGCGCGGAGCGGCGGGGCCGGGATCCAGATCGCGTTCATAATCCATCAGGCACTTTTCAGCGGCCGCCGCAATCCCACCTTCCTTGAATACTTCGTATTTGGCGCGGAAATCATTATTGCGCGGGGCATCCTCATGGTCGGGCAGGATGATCGTTTCTCCTTGTTCATCCAAACCGTACAAATAGAGTTGTAACTTGTAGAAATCGTCGTCATAGGCCGCGTTCATTCCGCGTCGGAACAGGTCTTTGTTGTTGTCCATGCCGTAGCACTCGGCCATGAACAACAGCTCGCGGCCGGCATGGCGCGCCTTCAGTTCGGGCAGGGTTTCATCCCAAAAAGAGCGGTCATTGATGAAGTGCGCCATATCCAGTCGAAACCCGTCCACGCCCTGCGGGCGTCCGTCGCCGTCCTTGCCCAGAAAGCCGAGCCAATGATCGTATACCTCCAGCATCGCCCGTCGCAGTCCCGGGCTCGTATAGTCCAATTTGGCGGTGTCGGACCAGTCCAAGTCGTAGGCAATGTCGCCGGCATCGTCTTTGACATAATAGTCGGGGTTGGACGCGATCCATACATGATCCCGACTGGTGTGGTTGGGCATCATGCCCACAATCACCTTGAAGTCCAGGGCATGGGCGCGACGTACCAGTTCGGCCCATTCTTCGGCTGACCCGAACTCGGGTTCGATCGCCAGGAAATCTCTTACGGCATAGGGCGATCCGATGCCTTTTCGGCCTTCCCGGCCGATCGCAAAGGGCGGCATGACGTGCAGTACCGTCACACCCAGTTCCTGCAAGGCCTCCAAATTTTCCGTCACATAGGCGAGCGGCGAAGTGGTGGGCGGCGCTTGCTCACGCGCTTCAAAGGGGTTGCGCGGTTCACGCGCGGCCATCGCTCGCAGATTGATTTGATAGTTAACAGCGCGACTTATCCAATGTTCCATGACGTCTCCGTGGCATCTCTGTTTCAGCTTGGCGTTGATTTGATTCGAAGAACGTAGTATGTATATCTAAGAATGTTCAACCCCTAAACCGGATGTTTTGTTATGAAGCGATGTATGCTCCTTCTTGCGGTATCCGCGTTCCTTTACCCGCAACTGATACTCGCGGCGTCCCCGGCCGCCGAGCGCCTGACCTTGATGAGCCGGGTTCAGTCCATGAGTCACGGCTACTACAGTGAAGCGCAATGGGATGATGTTTTTACAGAACTATCATCGCTGCGCGCACGGGCGGAACGCGCGCAGAACCATGAAGAGATCGTCGCGCTCAACACCATGGAAGCCATGATCCATCACGACATGCGGGCGAATCCGGAGAAGGCGCTGGCCATACTCGATGAAACCCGGGAGACCTACGCCGGCCGGCCGGTAGCGAATCTGAGACGGGTCTATACGGAAACGGCGCGATTACACGCCCGGACCGGGAACGAAGCCGCCATATCCGCATTGATCGAAGAGTTTCGCGAAAGTCCCCATTTCGATCCCGTCCAGTATCCTTTCTCCGGCGGGTATGGCCGCGAGGTACCTCTCGCCGTAACTCGACCGCAAGCTGCGGGGAATGATTCGATTACCGTCAGCACCATGGAACGATACCGTAATCAAGCGCGTTTTGCCCCCGGTCGATCCATGCCGGAGATCGCAGGCGAGGATCGCACCGGGCGCCACGTCAGCCTGTCCGATTATCGGGGGAAGCTGGTGTTGGTGGATTTCTGGTTCCCCGGCTTCACGGCATGGGAACGTCATGCGCCGGGTCTGGTACGTTTGCATCGAACATACCAACCGCAGGGATTCGAGGTGCTGGGGGTTCCGCTAGGACGCGACGATCGCCGTATTGATGCGGCGATCCGACAACATGGGATGCCCTGGCCCCAGGTACGCGTGGATCAACGAACGCTTGCCCGGATGGGCATCTTCGGCGATGCACGGAACTTTCTCGTGGACCGAAACGGCGTGATTGTCGGACGCGACTTGCGCGGCGGCGATCTCGACGCGGCCGTGCGCGTCATGTTGCGTTGACGCCCGTTCTTTCGGTTTTTGTCGCCGGATGTCCGTCCTGCTCACTCAAGGCTTGGACCAATCATCAAAGAGATGGTCGAACAGCCGGCGCGGACGACGCATCAGGTCGCGCCACCAGGCGCTCGGATCGGGACCTTTTCGCGCATACGGCGGGGGACCGACCACGATGGTCTCGTCGTCTTCCGGCGGTGATGTCGGCGGCGGCGGGCTTCCGAAACCGCCGAACGGACGTTGGAGGCGTTCCTGCAGCACGACCATTCGATACTCCGCGCCGGCGGCCATATAGATGAAAACCGCCACGGCGATGGTCAATATGCTGAACTGCAGAAAGCCCCAGATACCGAGCACAATGGCCATGAACCGCCCGATCTTGGCCGCCAAGAGCGTTGCGGCTACGCGACCGAGCCGCGGAGTCAGCCAGGCCCGGAAGATGCGCCCGCCATCCATGGGGAAGGACGGCAAGAGGTTAAAGATGGCCAGAACAAGGTTCATGCCGCTTAAGAGCAGGAGCATGTAGATAATCAAACCGGGTTCCGGCCCGGCAAACAGTCTGGCCCACAGGCCAAAGAATACGGCCAGCATGAAGCTCACGACCGGACCGGCGAACGCAATATGCATTTCGTCGCGCGGTTCGTCGGTCATGCCCTCCAACTGGGCCAGGCCGCCGATGGGCAGCAGCAGGATTTGCCGGACGCGGATCCCTTTTTGCATGGCCACCACGGCATGTCCCAGCTCATGCAACGCCACGCTGGCAAAAAGGCCGACGGCCGCAATCAACCCCCAGAGGATGGACTGGATGCCCATGACCGCCGCGATCTGAATGGCGATCAATGGCAAGAAGATGATCAAGGTGATATGCACGCGCAGGGGAATCCCGAGCACCGCACCGATATGATATGAACCGAACATGTCCACACAGTACTGCCGCCCGGGACAACCGCCAAACATCTTTTGACAGGAACTCGTGCGGCGCCGCGGATCAATCGGGCTGGGGCCCGTAATAGGTGACGCTCAGGATGGTCACATCATCGGATTGGGGTTCCCCTGCGGCGTAGGCATGCACCGACTGCATTAACGATTCAACGAGCGCGCGCGGCGGGTCCTTCGGCGCGGCGGCGATGGTCTCCATCATGCGCGGGTCTCCGTAGAGTTTCTTCTCGGTATTCATCGCCTCCGTTACACCGTCGGTGTAGAGCAGGATCTGGTCGCCCGGTTTCATCTGCAGGGTTTGGGTTGCGTACGCGAATTCCTCCACCCCGAGAATGAAGCCCCGGGGTATCTTCAGCCATTCGGGATCACGATCCCTGGGGATGTATACCGGCGGGTTATGCCCTGCATTGGTGTATTGAAACTCGCCCGTTCGAATGTTCAGGATCCCGCAGAATACAGTGACAAACATCAAGGCCTCATTGCTTTCGCGCAATTCGTCGTTCACCCGCGCCATGATTGTGGAGGGCGAAAGATCCGGGTGCGCCATGCCTTTGAAAAGCGTTTTGGTCACGGCCATGAAGAGGGCGGACGGAACGCCCTTGCCGGATACGTCTCCCACACCAAAGAAGAGGTGATCTTCGTCGAGCATGAAGAAGTCGTACAGATCGCCGCCGACTTCGCGGGCCGGTTCGAGCATCGCGTACAGGTCAAACTCGTTGATTCCGGGATACGGCGGAAATTGTTTCGGCAGGAAACTCATCTGAATATTGCGCGCAATATTCAGCTCGCTCTCCAGTCGCTCCTTGGCGGCTGTGAAGCGCTTGATGTTCTCAATATAGTCCTGAAGTTTGTGCACCATCTGAATCGTCGCGGACGCCAGGCGACCGACTTCGTCCGAAGACTGCGTTGCGACCTTGCCCGTCTCCCGCTCAAAATCGTCGTCGGGCGAAAACCCTTGATCACTCAATCGCTTTGTTTGATCCGCCAGTGCGATTACCGGGCGCGCGATACGATTGCTGATTCCCACGCCGACGGCGGACATGATGCCGAATATGAGCAATCCAATGGCCACACAATTTATGATCGTTGCGCGCAACTGTTCCCGGACCTTATCGATGTATACGTCGGCGCCCGCCAGATAGATTTCTCCCGTCTGATTGGTCATGGGAAGCACGACGGAGAGGAAATGCCCGAATTCGTCTTCCTCTTCGGCCCGCTGCGGTTCTTGCGTGTCAAAAATGGCGAGCACCTCCTCGGAGGCGTCGTACGGTTCAAAGAAGGGGACCCACGTCCCTTCACGTCGTTGTTCTTCCGTACCACTGGTGGACGTGAAATAGACGGTGTCATTGCGCCGCACGAAGGAATACACAAAAGATACGCCCGCCTCATGCGCCCAGTCGGTCATCATCCACATGAGATCCAAATGTTCTTCTTCAGACACGGAATGTTCGTCCTCAATCCGGTCATGGAATCCGGGCGGCAACAGATGCGGAACGGCCAGCGCAGCGACCTGAAGTTGATTGAGATGCCCGTTGAGGATTTCATTCCGCTGAATGGTGTAGGCGTAGAAGGTGAAAGCGATGGTGGAAAACAGGCTGATCAGGAAAATGGCCAGCATGATCTTCCGACGAATGCTTACGAATCGCGGATGCTCCTTCATGGCTGTGCAGTATAGGGATCGCCGCATCCCGGTCAAGGAGAAGAGCATTCCATGAACACTGATTCAGGTGTCGGTGATTCCATGAAATGTCTACGGAGTGTTGAATGCCTATTGCGATTTTCTATATAATTGCAACTTGCTCAATTGGAACCCTTGCGGAGAGGTGCACCATGAAGACTGAATCGAGTGTCGTCACACGTAATGGAACGCCCGCCGGATACCCCCAGGGCAATCTACCCGCCGTACTGCTCTTATTTGGCCTTTTCGTTGTCGGCGCATGGCTGGGGCTTGGATGTTTCAGCAGCAGTGACAGCGGCAATGACACGATCGTCGTGGTAACCACGAACATTATCGACGGGGAACCCGTCATTGTTACCAACGTAGTGCCGGCCGATTCGGTGGACGCGCCGGAAGCGGCGGAGCAGCCGGATGAACCGGCGGAAGCCGCGGAAGAGCCGGCGGCCGGACCGCAGGTGCTATATACTACGAAGACCCGGATTTTAGAGGGCCGCGACTTCTCCACGCCGACGTACGGCGCACCGGGAGCGGGCGTGATCACAGCGGTAGTGGACTGGGAAGAGGCCGGGACCATGAGCGCCTGGCTGCGTGAAGGGGACACCTTGCGGCGTAGACAGTGGCATGGCGAGGCGCCCATTGTATTATCTCATCCAACCGATGCCGGCGCGGATTGGAACGTACATATCAGCGCGGGGGTAACCACCACGTTTTCGGTAAAGATCGCCTTTGCGCCCGAATGAACAACCGACGGGCCGCTTCAACTCCGTTTGAGGACGATGATAGCGCCCTGTTGGTCCTTGTTCAGTGTGAGCCGGATTTCCTGCGTAAGCTCTTTCGGCGTCAAGTGGGCATAGGTGCTCACATAAAGTCGGATACGGTGGGATTCCTGTTCCGGAATGGTATGCAACACCACGGGCGCGTCAGTCCATGTGCTATTCTGCGTGACGAATGTCGCTCTGTCCGAATCCCAGCGGCAATGGGTAATACCGTCGCTGTCCGCGTCCCAGGTCAGCGCGTGCGCGGAGCGGATATTGAAAAGATTTCCCCACGCCGTGCAGGCGGCTTCCATGTCGCGGGTCTTCCAATACTCGCGTAACAAGGAGGCGGCGGCGGACGCGTTGAGCGGTGCTCGCAATCCGGGCTCCGCATCAATTTCACCGACCACGGCCATGACGTGCTGTTGTTTTTCCCAGATACCGAAGAAATGCCCGCTGGAACGGGAGGACATGTTCACTGCGGATAGTTCAACGCCCTGAACCTGTCGATGTTCGGCGGGCATGAACGTGTCAACGAAGGCGCGCGCGAGGTCGTCGTCCGTCCGGAATTGCTCGGCTTCGACTACGGCGCGCCGGGTTCTGGACACGACTTCGCTCAGGACACTGCTCATGGTGTTGAAGGTCCTGCTTAGATCCTGGATTTCCTGGATGCCGCCCGTTTCGTCGGCCTGTTCGTAGTGGCCTTCGCCTATGGCGGAAGCCATACGGGTCAAGCGATCGATACGGCGGCTGATAATACGCGAGATCAATAAAGCGATACCGACGCCAATGAGCGCGGCCACGACAATGAGCCCTTGTACGTTGCGACGTATGCGTTGCTCGTGCGCGGTCAGCACGTCCGCGTCCGTTTCGACCATGACGATGGCCGCTACGCCGTCATCGTCGCGGACGGGGCTGAAGGCCATGACGTAACGACCGCGGGCATCCTGCTCCACGGACGTGCTCACATAGGGCTCGTTGTCCAGCCGGGCTCGTTGGGCGGGGGGCAGGGCAATGGGGCGGGCCTGCGCCGGATCCTCGGCGCTATCGAACAGCACCTGCATCTGCGGTGACAAAACGGCCATGCGCCGTGCCTTGTCCCAATCCAGCACGGCTCTTGCCGCATCCAGAAAGGAAGGCGCTGTCGATTCGTCTTCGAGCGCGCGAACCTGTTCGGCATCAAGATGGCGGGCCGTGGCGACGGCGATGGACGTGGTTTCTTCGTCGAGTCCCCATATGAGTTCGCGATATTGTACGATATACATGAGCGCCCCGATCAGGACGGCCAAGCCCAGAAAGAGCGGCATAATCGCCAACATGTTCTGTGTACGAATCTTCATGGGTTGGATGGGGCGGGTCCGGTTTCCGCATCATGATCAGGGCCGTGCAATTCACTGAATCCGAGCGTCAACATCGGGCACTCGTAGAGAATGGTGAAGAAGTGGCCTTTGCTGATTAACAGGCACACGGCCCCCCGTTCCTTCGAGGCAATGACGTCCCCGTCTGCGGGGATGCCCATCAACAGGTATTCCGGGGAAAACACAGAAGGCATTCGTTTGCCTGCGGCATCCTCCAGCCAGCCGTCCAGGGTGATGAACAGCGCTTTCAACAGCTTGTTGGACGATAGGATGACGTGGCCCGGGGCATAGGTCCGCTGCACCGCCGCCTCGGCAATCAACGAAAGTTCGGAATCATAAAGCCGATCAAACGGAGGGACATCGCGCAGCTTAAAAAACCGTTCAATGACCGTCATCGGGTCGCCATGCCGTAAAAGGTTTGCCTGGTTCATGGGGCGTCGCTCCTTGTAAAGGCGGTCAATAAACCGAATCGTGGTGTTCGAAGTTCCCGGCTGCGTGAATGGAGAAGGTCCCGCACGCGATCGGCCGCATGCGAGGCGTGTCGAACCTCACGGTCGCTCAGGCGCAGCGCGGCGATCTCATCAATCCAGTGTCCGTCCGGATCGGTGGAGAGAACGAGGATGGTTTCCCCGTCATTCAGCGACAAGGTCTCGATGCCCGGTTCCAGGACAAACTTTGCGGGCGCCGTATCGGTTTGTATTCTGCACAGCGTCATGGGCCGACGAGCAAGAATGCGCAGCGTATGACGTTGTATATCGCAGATCACGTAAGCCAGCACCTCGTCCGGATACAGGGTGTCGAGCTGTTCCTGGATTTCGGAGGGATCGGTCATTTGGCGCAGACAAGCCGCAAGAGCGAGGCCGAGATCGGACCGCTGCTTCACGGCCGGCAAGGTATCCTTTTGCGACCCGCCGATCCATTGCAACACCAACGGATCGCGCGACAGACAGCCGGACGCGTCCGCGCAATGAGGGCGATTAAACAGCCAACGTATTGCGATGCATTCACCGTCCACCGGCGCGTGGTCCGGCAACTGGTTCGGTACACTTCTTGCCAGTTCGGTCTTGCGCCGGCTCATTTCCATTTGCTCGCTTGTCGCCGTCATATCATTAACCGTCGTGCGGAGTGTTTCGCCGATCCCGTTGAGCGAATGTGAGAGCTCGCGCAATTCCCGGGGATCGTCGACCTCCAGTGTGTCGCGATATTGGCCAGCGGCGATGCTCAGCGCGCTGTTTTTCAATTGGTTAATCGGTCGAATCAAGCGGCGGGTTACCCATAACGAGACCATCCCTGCGAGTATCAGGGAAAGGACGCCGAAGCCGAGCACCTGAAACAGGGCCACGCGGGTCTTTGTACGGATCAGATCGATATTGATATCTACGCCCGCCAGTGCGCGCACGGCGCCTGCGTCGTCATAGATCGGGGCGGCGGCTACTTTGAGGAGGCCCCACAGCTCGAAATACAGTACGTCGCTGATGAAAGGGATGCCTTCCTCCACAGCGCGCTCAAGGCCGTCGACGTTTTGAGGGGGCAAATCCTCCTCGTATCCGATGGGCGCCCAATCCTCGCCGGGGGTGGCGTCCACGATATAGACGATATCTTTGCGCCCGCCCATCTTGAACGTGTAGAGATAGGTGACGCCCTTGTCTTCGAGGATGGCGCGCATCGGTGCGGCGAAGTATTCAAACGTCTCGCCGGCCGGATTGCAGTAATGCCGTGACAGCCAGAGGTCCAGCGCGCCCGCACCGGTTTCCGGATCAAGTATCATCAAACGATCGGCCGAGGCGTATAACGCGTCGTTGTGCGTGTCGAAGGTGAGCCCGTAGGCGGGCAATTCGCCCGCCTCAACCCCGTACGGAACTTCACCGAACGCCTGCCCGTCGGGAATCAACGGTCCGACCTCCTCAATCGAGCCGCGAACGGGATCGATCGTGACAAGCAGCCCGGTTTCGCCGCGCAAGCCATAGAGCGTGTCTGACGCGACATCGAAGGCCAACCCCGTAATATCCGCCGCCACGTCGTCGGGGAAGGGGACCAAGCGCCGGACCTCCTTTGTGTCGGGGCGAATAGCGACCAGGGCCTCGCCGCTTCCAAGCAGTCGCTGTCCGTCCCACGTCAACCCTTGCAGGGTTTCGTGCACGGGCATGAGCGCTTCGCCGGCCCCGGAATCGGGGGCGATCCGGATTAGTTGTGACGTATCATTGCAGACACCGTACAGGACCCGGCGCTCGGGAGCGAACGCCAGATCGGCGATCCCCTCGAATCCGATCGGGCCGATTTCGACCGCGCCGCCGAGTTCCGGGTCAATATGGACGAGCGCGGAACGGAGGGTATCCACGCCGTACAACCGTTCCTGATCCGCATCATACGCCAGGCCGTGGACTTGGTACGGTTCGATGACGGACAAGAGCTTTTCGCCGTCGATGAAGGCCGCCGTCGTGGTGGCCAGCGCGAATAATTTGCGGTCGAACCCCTCGATAATGACATGGTACAAACTGCGATAGAGCCAGATCCCGGTGATCAGCGTGATGACGCTCAGCGCCGGGATCAGCGCGAGCAGGATCATACGTTGCATCTTGATGTTGAAACGTGCCGGCATCGTCTACACCCACTTCTTGGCCAACAAACCGATTGCTACGCGCGGATAGGTGCGCGCCGTGTCGAGGACCGCATTGCGCGATATGGTGAGCACGCGCGCACCTCCGGACACGGCATCGACGCTGCGCCGGTCCAGCCCCATGACGGCGTCCTCGCCGATGGTATCCCCCGCGCCGCGCATCCAGCGCGTACCGTTCATGTTTAGTTCCACTTGGCCTTCTACGATGAGATGCAAATCGTTGGCCTCATCGCCGGCCTGATAGATCCGCGTTCCGTCCTCGTAGATTTGTTCGGTAACGTCGCGCGCGCAGATGGCCAGTTCCTCTATTCCGAAAGCTGCGAAGAAGGGCGTGTGGGCGAGCAGATTGAGTTTTTCGATCTCCGTGACGGTTACGGCTCCGGCCTCTTTATCCAGTAGTTGGAGAATGTTTTGTCGTACCTGATCGTCTTTTGTATGGAGCAATTTATGGCGCAACGTGTCCGCGGCCTTGTCACCGCCGGCGTCCCAGACCGACTGCAGGGCGGCGGAACATTCGATGGGCATGGCGCTGTCTAATGCGCGTTCGACGATCGTATCGACGGTTTGCGGGGCAAGGCGATAGCGTGAACGGGCCACCCGCTGCTTTTCCTTGAGGTCCCGACCGGCAATGAGCGGCAACAAGGCGTGGAAGGTCGCAGCGGAACATCCCTGTTCGATAGTCTCGATGGCGTTCGCGCGCTCTTTGGGATTGGTGGAACGCAAGGACGTAGACAGCAATTCATAACTCGGCAGGCGTCCTCCGATGGTCATCATTTCCAGCACGAAATCTACGACCACTTCCTGCATATCCTGATAGAAACGCAGGAGCAGGGACAAGCCATGCGATCCCCGCGAGACGTCGCGCAATCCTTGCTGGCACATGGCAAACTCATAGGCGCGCTGTAATTCGCCGTCGATGACTTCCCGTTCGAGCGCTTCGAATTGGGCGAAAGAGAGGCGCGCCAGCGCGCGGGCGGCGATGGAACGCGATTTATGCGGGTAGTGGCGATCCTGGAGAATCGAGACGGTGGCCGGCACGCTTTGGAGTCCGATTTGCGTAATGAGGTCTTCCGCCTTTCGGCGCTCGTACGGTGTGAAGGACCGCGCGGCGGCCAGGAGGGGCACGATGCAACTCGAATCTCCGATGCGGCCCAGCACTTCCATGCCCCGGGTGCGCGTGGGGGTGTCGCCCTCGGCAATGGCCTCGATAATACGGGGAATCAGGCGTACCGAATCGCGATTGACCAGTCGTAGAATGGCCGTCAAGGCTTCGCGCCGGACGGCCGGCGCGGGATCGCCCAGATATGAAGCGAGGGAGTGCGCATAACGTTCGCGGTTACTGCGGCCGAGGGCCCGCACGGCCATACAGCGCTCGTCTTCGGATCCGCGCAGCAGGGCGCGGATGGTTTGAAAGGAGTCCAATCCATGATCGATGTTCCAACTGCTCCACAAGGCCACGGACGCCGCGCCCCGCATCTCGGGTCGTTCCGAATCGATAAACGGCAGAATGGCTTCCGGTTGAATCAGGTTACGGCTGCCCAGTTCCTCGATCAGGGCCGGATCCAGATCAATCGCTTCGTCTTCAAGCCATTTCATTACCAGCCGGACCCGGTCGACGTCTTCGTCTTGTAGTAATTCGCCGAGCAACGGTTGGGCGGACCGCCGTTCCTCGGGCGTAGCGCGTTTCCAGAAATCGAGCAGAGCGCGCAGCGCCGTGTGGCGGTCGCGTTTAATCAACATACGCACCGCGGCCAGCGTGTGTGCGGCGTCCCCGGCGCGTGCAACGTCAAGCAGAGTGGCCACGTCGCGATCCAGCACGCGGGCCTCCGGTTCGCCGATGGAACGGGAGAAGTCTAGCCACCCTTTCTTAAGATTGATGATCATGGCCTGCACATAATCGACGCGGAGCACGAAGACGAGCAGCAGGCAGAGCACGGCGCCCCCGAGTCCGATGGCGGATATTTCCGTCGCCGTCATGGAGCCGAAACGCAGGTAATCAAAGACGAACGCGGCCGTATCCTCGCCGAGCAGGCGGGTCAGGATATCCTGAACGGGGACAGTGCCGACATCGCGGGCAAACAGGATCAGGAAGAGACCGGCCGTGGCGACGGCCAACGGTTCACACACGCACTCGACAAAGGTGCGCAATTGTTTCTTGCCTTCCGTGGGCAGCGCGTTGAACAGAAAATTCTGATTGTTCTGGTCAATGGCGATCATTACGCCTTGATAGGCGAAGAACCCCACCACGGCGGCCGGAAAATCGTACGCGAGGAGCAGGTAAGTGAATGAGACCACATACGCCAAGGGTTGAATCAGCGCCACATTCCGTACCCCCAACCAGATGATCAACCGGTTGAAAAGAAAGAGGTTGATAACGAGGTTGAACACATTGGCATAGGCGTTCAAGCGCCCGAATAAGGCCGCCAGTTCGCGCGAGGAATAGGTTTCGATGGTGGCGCCGGTTACCGCGATCCCGGCATCGGCGGCCAGCTTTTCCTTCGCTACGTCGGCGGCCCAGCCGGAGAAGATGCTCATATACTGGTATTCGCAAATCAGGGTGATGGCGAGCGTGACGAAGAATATGAGCGATAACAGGAATACGTAGCGGGAGGAGCGCAGGGTGCGCCCCAGGTTACGCATTTGCTCAAGGAACCCCAACGGGGTGTCGTCGAGCGTTTCGTCCATGTCAATCTGTGTCGCAATGCGCCGGGTATGGATAAGCAGCGGGGCGCTGAGCAGGGTCAGTCCGGTCCAGACGAGGAAGAGGTAATGCACTTCGATATACTGAATCAACCAGGCGGTCATGGCGCCGCCCAGCATGGCGCCAAACGCCGAGCCGCCGCTGAAAAAGGAGAAGAGCCGTTTTGCGTCCAGGATATCGAAATAGCTGTCGGTAAAGTTCCAGTACAGTGTAAACAAGGCATACAACCACATGTTTACGTACAGCTTCACGGCAATGAGCAGGACCGGGCTCATCTCCACGTAATCGCCGGAAAGCAGTCCGAAAAGAACGACCCCCCCTACGGCCAGAATACCGATCGTGATGTCGAAGAGGCGATCGATACCGTATCGGGCGAGCAGGTACGAGGAGAGGGGAATATAGAAAAGCATGACCAACGGGGTCAGCAAATAAATCAGGGGCAGGCGGTCGGGCCCGGCTTCGGTGAGGAAGATCGCGTCCACCGCGCTCATCCCGATGGTCAACCCGCCGCTCATCAGGGCGCCGAGCAGCGCGAAGAGAATGACCTTCTGACCTTCCCCGGACTGTATTCTGAATACGCTTTGCAGAATATGTTGCATCATCAACCGTTTCTTCCTGTGCGCCGCGCGCAATGCCTTCCTCCTCGAAAGCGGCCATCAGCAGTGGGCGATGGTAATGAGTGCGGCGATGGTATGCAACGATCTTTTGGTTTGCTTTTCGTCGCATCGCACCGGATCATTTCCCCGTATGAAGAACAAGCGAGGTAAAGGGATGAACCATGCGCCGCGCGCATCGTCCCGGAGGAAACAAGGCTTGCGTGTGCTGCTCTATGTCGGTCCGTTACGGCCGCGGATGAAACCGGACCAGGCCCGGAGGTTGATAGATCGTATACGCAAGAGCCGACATCGAATTGTGGGTGTGATTCTCTGTGCGGACGACCCCTTGATGGGGGCGGTGCGTCGATTGGGTGTGCCGGTGATGGTGTTGCCCGGTGAATTGACGTTGCCGTGTCGGGTAATCAGGGAACGTATGCGAACCGATAAAGCGGTTCGACGGACCGTCGAACAGTGGGTGGACCGGTTGAAGCCGCTCAAGCCCGATGTCGGAGTGGTTTTTTTCGGGCACTGGCTTCCGCCCATCCTGTACCGGCTGCCTCCGAAAGGATTCCTGAACTATCATCCTGCCCCGTTGCCCGATTTGCGCGGCATGGAGCCGGACACGATGGCCGTATTGCAGGGCCGCCGCACCATGCGCGGCACGGTACATCAAGTGACGGAGGCGTACGATGACGGTCCCATCTTTGCCTATACGCGGCGGATGCGCCTCACGCGCTACACGACGCCCCGGGAGATTTTCGAAACCCTGACCGCGTACGGCGTGGATACAATCGTGCGCGTACTTGATCGGATGGAGCGCGGGACAGCGGCGGCGGTTCCGCAGAAAGAACATCATGAACAGGACGCCACCCGAAAGCAGGCGCGTAAAGAGTCCGTAATTCGCCTTACTGAAGACGACGTGGAGGCGGTGCAACGTCGCCGGCGTGCGTTTCTCGGTCAGGATATCGGGATCCGCCTGAAAGCGGAATACAATGGAGCGCTGCACGTGATCGAAGACGTCGAGACGTATGCCGGCGCATTTCCCGGCCTGCCGGGCCAGTATCTCGGCGCCTATAAGGGGTCCGGTCCGTTCCGGGACGGCCCCATCGTGCGCCTGCAAGACGGTGTGGCGGTGCTTCGTCCGGGCGCCGCCATGAAGCAAGGCGCGAATTCAAGAAAGGACCCGGCGGCCTCATGGGTCATGCCGCCGGGTTATCGCCGCAGACGGACCGATCGCCGAACAGTGGAACGCAGTGTCGACCAGACCCGGAACCGTCGGTGATAGGTTATTCCAGTGCGCGCTGGCTGCGCATCGTCATCGCCCTTTCGCGGTCGGCCTCCTGCAAATGCGGCACGGGAACACGGATCGTCTGGTCATCCGGTGTGCGTAATACGACCATATCATTCGTTATTCCGAGAAATTGCGCAGAAACTTCTTCGCGTCCGATGCTTGTCCAGGTCTGATACTCCTCGCTCGGGGGCGTGGGCGTCCGTAATTCCGCCAGAACGTCCGGACTGGGAGATACGGCGGGCCTTTCTTCCGGCGCCTCGCGCTCGCGAGGGTCGTCGGCGCCCGCGGCGATCAGGAAGTCGACCACCTCCGTGTGGTCCATGTAATGGGCGATTTCCGCCGGCGTATGTCCCTTTCCATCACGGGCCTCAATCCCGGCGCCGCCACGGATCAAGAGGTGGGTGGCATGGCGCAGGTCGCGACTTGCCGCCATGTGCAGCGGCGATGAGCCGTGTTCATCCGTCACATCGGGATCCGCGCCCCAGTCGAGGAGTTGCCGGACAAGGTCTCGATCATCTAACGCAATCGCCAGATGCAGCGGAGTCAAACCCTGTTCATTCCGGGCATTAAAATCCCCGCCCGCCTGATAATGACGCCGCAAGGCGTTCATGTCGCTATCCAGCACGGCCTCATGTATGTCGGGCAATTCCGGTGTGGGCGCTGGAAGGGCGTCGTCCTCTATACGCACTTCGCAGGCGGTTAACAGGAATAAGCAACTTATCGCAATAATTATACGCTGCATTACTTGATCACTTTCTCAAAGTTGTAGATTGCCGGGAGTCTATCATGCGATCCGCAGAAGTACAACCGCACAGGAATGAACGGGGCATCAGGGCAGACGCATCTAAAATCGAGTTATAAATGACTAAATACCCAAACACCCAAGCCCGAAAGAAGTCCGAAGTCCGAATATGCAAGCCGTACTAAACGTGTATTCGTAACCTATGGCCGTTCAGGCCGAACATCGAAGAAACGTCCGATGATCTGGATTTCGGATTTTGAAATTCGGATTTCCTTAGGTATTTGGGTCTTTCGTCATTCGGTCCTTGCGGGCAAGCACATAACAATTTAGATGCGTCTGCCCCGAACGGGGCATACGATGGGCTTGTCACGACGGCCCGCTCCTTGTCATGCTCTCGTACTCCCAGGGGAAATAATGAATGAACACGAAGCGCGAACAAGAATCCCGGCTTTGCCTTGCGGACGCTCAACAGGAAGAGCGTGGCTCCGGGATGGCATTGCCGCCGCCCGGATCAAGCGTGCATATGGTCGGCATTGCCGGCGTTGGAATGAATGCGTTGGCGCAAGTGTTGCGTGCACGCGGATATCGCGTAACCGGATCGGATCGCTTGACGGACACAAATCTATCCGCGCCTGTGTTGGATGCGTTGCAGCGGCAGGAGATCGCCCTGTACACGCAGGACGGATCGGGCGTCACGCCGGAAACGGGCGCGCTGGTCGTCAGTACCGCCATCGAACAGGATAATCCGGATTTGGAGGCCGCGCGCCGGCGATCCGTACCGGTTCGGCATCGGAGTGAAATGTTGTCGGCACTGATCGGCGGGGAACACTGCATCGCCGTCGCCGGCACGTCCGGCAAGACCACCGTCACCGGAATGATTGGTTGGCTGTTGTCGGAACTGGGTGCGGACCCCCATGTCGTCAACGGCGCGGCCGTGTTGAATTGGAAGTCGACGGACTGCATCGGCAATGTCCGGATGGGCGCGTCCGATCTATGGGTGGTTGAAGTGGATGAAAGCGACCGTTCGCTGCTTCGTTTCTTTCCCGAGCATGCCGTGATTACGAACATCTCGCGCGATCACTTTACGTTGGAAGAGACCACCGCGTTGTTCGAACTGTTTGTGCAACAGGTGGAACGAACGTTGATTTGCGGCGCGGGTCTCGGCTCGCTTTTTGCGGGTCGCAATGACCTGCGCGCCGTATGTCGGGAAGCGCCGCCCGCCTGCGAATGGACGCATCCCTTGCCTTTGCCTGGCGCGCATAACCGGGAGAATGCGCAGCTGGCGATTACCCTGTGCGAGGCGCTCGGGTATGAGCGGGAAGCAATTGTTGAGACGCTGTCGCGTTTCCAGGGCGTCGAACGCCGTCTCGAACGGGTCGACGAAGGAGGTGACGTTGCGGTGTACGATGATTATGCGCATAATCCCGCCAAGATTCGCGCGACATGGAATGCGGTGGCCGAACAGGCCGAACGGGTTATCGGTTTCTGGCGTCCGCACGGGTACGGGCCGTTATCCGCCATGATGGAGGATCTCTGTACGATGTTTCAGGAAGTATGCCGGCCTGGGGATCGGCTATATATCCCGCCGGTGTACTACGAGGGCGGTACGGCGGAAAAACGAGTGGACGCCGAGATGTTTGTTGAGCGTTTAAAGGAGCATCGCGTGCCGGCCACGTGGATATCGGGCTATGACGCATTCCTGAGCGCCGTACTTGAGAGCGGACGACCCGGTGACGCGGTCGTGTGTATGGGTGCGCGCGACCCGGAGTTGCCGCAGTTCGCCCGTCGCCTGGCGGCCCGGCTCGCTTCCATTTGATCGCATTTCGGAAAGGGGGTATGATGGTGCCATGGACTTCGTAAAGATTGGTAGTTTCAACACCCGCATGGAGGCCGAAACCATCGGGCACGCCCTTGATCAATACGATATTCCGCATCTCGTCAAATTGGACGATGCCGGCGGGATGCTGGTCCAGATGCTGCCCGGCGCCTCACTCTGGGTGCCCGAGGACAAGGCGAGCGAAGCCAGGCAACTGCTGGCATGCGTGTTGCCGTCACAAGACACGGACGAGGGCACCGACACGGCAGAGCCGCCGCCGGACGATTGAGCAGGTATTTTACACAGCGGAAGAGCGCACGAGAGATCAAGCATGAACTTTGCCATTCGTGAGGCGGGATTGCAGGAAGAAATGGATGATCCCGCTTGCGATCTGGAACTACTCAACCGCACTTATGCTCATTTTGCCTTGATGAACCGACTTGTTTCCGGTTGGCGCCGAATATATCGTCAGCGGTTTCGCCCCCTGTTTCGCGACCTGAACGGTCCGATCACGCTTCTGGATATCGGATGCGGTGGCGGCGACGTGCCTGCGCGTCTCGCGCGATGGTCCGAAAGCGACGGGATCGATTTGCGGATCCTGGCCACAGACGCCGATGAACGCGCGGTGACCTTTGCGCGCAATCGACGCGCTCATGATCGAATCGAATATCGATGCTGCACATTGGACACCTTGGAGCGCGAACATGCGCTGTTCGATTTCGTGCTGTCAAACCATGTGCTCCATCATCTGACGGACGAGGAAACCGGCGTGTTCCTTCATACCTCCGCGCGGCTCGCGCGGCGCATGGTGCTGCATAATGATATATATCGAAGCCCCGTTGCCTATTATCTGTTCAAGTACAGCATGCCGCTTTTATTTCGCAACGCCTTTACGGTGGCGGACGGATTGCGTTCGATACGCAAGAGTTATCGTACAGACGAGCTGGCGGCGTTGGTCCCCGAGGGCTGGTCCGTCTATACGGGCGTACCGTGGCGGGTCATTGTCGTGAAGCAGAACGGGACGGAACATGACTGCTGAGTCCCGGTCCGTATTGATCGTCGGAGCCGGACCGGTCGGTCTTTTCCTCGGTCTGGCCCTGCAACAAAGGGGCATACCCTGCATATTGGCGGATCGACGCATAACGGATTCGCAGCATTCGCGGGCTATCGGTATACATCCGCCGAGCATGGCCTTGTTTGAACGGATCGGGTTGGCGAAACAAATCGAGGACGCGGGCTGTCCGATTGTGCGCGGCCTCGCCTTTTGCGGCCGGCAGCGATTGGGCGAAATGCGGTTCGCAGATGCGGGCGGCGATTATCCCTATATCGTGTCCGTGCCCCAATACCGGACCGAATCATTAATGCGGGACGCGTTACGCGATACGGAAGCGCGCCGACTGCAGGGATACGAACCCCTGGATCTTGAGGAACATGACGATCATGTGGCGGTCACGCTACGCAACGGGGTGGGGGAGGAAACGCACGTCAGGGCGTCTTACGTGATCGGTTGTGACGGGCGTGATAGCTGGGTGCGTTCTCGGGCGGGCATCCCGTGGCGGGGCGGGCAGTATCGCGATCGATACATGATGGGCGACTTTCCGGACCATTTGCCGGAGCCCGATACGGCGCGTATTTATGTTTCCGGCGAAGGGTTGGTAGAGGCGATTCCATTGCCGTCCGGCATGCGGCGTTGGGTCCTGCGTACAAGGCGGAACGGGCATCAATTGGATCCGACCGATTTTATCCGGGAAGTCGAGAGGCGAACCGGAGAACGTTTGCCCGGACTGCCGGAGAACGGGCTTACCGCGTTCGGGATACAACATTTCGTGGCGGGCCGTGTGGTTCAAGGTCGGCTGTTTCTCGCCGGTGATGCGGCTCATATCATGAGCCCGATCGGTGGGCAGGGCATGAATACCGGTTGGATGGACGCCTGGGAATTGGCGGCGGCGCTGGCCGGTGAGTGTGACTTTAATAGTTATAATCGTATCGTTCGGCGCCGGGCCGCTGTGGCCATTCGCCGGGCGCATCATAACACCTTGGTGGGGCGTCCGTCGTCGTCGCCGATCTTTAAAGGAATGTTTATCCGTACGATGCTCAACACGCCGCTACGCGGGGTATGGTTGCGGCGTTTTACCATGCAGGGCCTGCCGCGTCTGGTATCCGCTTGATGCCGGAATGCGCAGCTTGCAAAAAGCATTCATTCCGGTATTTACAGCCTATGCAGCATGCACGACATGAACCGACGTATCCGCCCGGCGGCTACCGCGAGATACTGAAGGTGGCCTACCCCTTGATGATCAGCATGGGGTCGTTCACCCTCATGCAGTTTGTCGATCGCATGTTTCTTGCATGGCATAGCAGCGTGTCCATTCAAGCGGCGGTACCGGCGGGTATCCTTTCCTTCACGTTCGTGTGCGGGTTCATGGCGTTGGCCGGGTATTCCAACACGTTCGTGGCGCAATTCATGGGGGCGGGCGATCCGGCCGGCTGTTCCCGGGCCACTGCACAGTCCGTCTTTGTGGCCGTCCTTTCGTGGCCGATCATGCTGGCCTTGATCCCGGTGGGACATCTCGTACTGCGTTACAGCGGGCACGCACCGGCCGTATTGGAAGAGGAACTCATCTATTTCAATATTCTCATGATCGGCAGCGTTGCGTCCCCGCTGGGCGCAGCCGTCAGCGGCTTTTACACGGGGCGCAGCAAGACGTTGACAACCATGACGGCGACGGTGATATCCAATCTCGTGAATCTCGTGCTGGACTACGCCCTCATCTTCGGGAACTGGGGGTTCCCCGCCATGGGCATTCGCGGTGCGGCCTGGGCTTCGGTCATCGCCAGTTTCGTGTTGCCGGCTATTCTCCTGGTCCTCTATTTTTCGCCTTCTACGAATCGGGCATATCGCACCCGCGCCACGTTTCGCTGGGACACCGCGTTGATCTGGCGACTGGTCCGTTTCGGCTCGTCGTCGGGCGTGCATCTGGCGCTGGACGTGGCCTCGTTTGGTATCTTCGTGCTGCTGACGGGGCGCATGGGGGAAGTGGCCCTGGCCGCAAGCAACATCGCCTTGAGCATCAATATGCTGACCTTTCTCCCGATGATCGGCATCAGTATCGCGGCGGCGACGGTGGTGGGCCAGTACCAGGGCAAACGCCAATCGCATCATGCCGAAACCGCCGCCTGGACCGCGCTGAAGATCGGTATTGTCTATATGACCGTCATCGGCATCACGTACATCCTGTTTCCGACCTTTTATCTGTCGTTTTTTACCGACCGGACCGGAGACGGGTTGACGCTGGAACAACTGTACCCTGTCGGACGTATCCTGATGATCATCATGGCGCTATGGGGCCTGGTGGATGCGGCGAACCTTGTTCTTTCCGGCGCCTTGAAAGGGGCGGGGGACACCCGTTTCGTGATGTTGTTCTCCCTGGCCCTCGCCTGGGGCCTGCTGGTTCCGGGCCAATTGATCCTTGTCTATGTACTGGACCAGGGCGTGGTTGTCGCCTGGACGTGGACGGCGCTGTATATTTTTGCCATGGCGATCGGTTTCACCTGGCGCTTTCGCAAGGGGACCTGGAAATCCATCGATGTGTTGGGCATTGAGCGGCCCATTCAGCCGGATCGTCCGGGCGCCGAGGCGTTGGTGGTCATGGATTGACCGGAGGTGGCGACGGCGTCGGAGCAACGCTGTCGGTCAATGTGCGCAATGCGCGTTCCTTCGTTTTCCAGGCTATGGCCACGGTCAGGGTCAGGGGCAGCAAAAGCAACGCAAACAACCAGGGCGCATGTCGGATGCGACGGATATTCTCCAGGACATAATACAGGGGAATCTCATGCCGAACGGCCTGCAACATGCTGTGCCCAAAATAGACCACCAGCGGCATCGCCATGAACGCCACCACCGACCACCCGCACAAACGGCACTCGATCAGATAATAGCGATCGTGCAGGGCCGTCGCTACTTCTTCCGCCAACCGGTTGACGATCCATAGCAGCCATGTGACGGCCAGGATCATCGCCATCAGGTTGACGACAAAGTGATTCCCCTCGGGATGACGGATCCACCAGTATATGAAAGGCGCAAAATAGATGAGGATCACGGTTAAAAGCAACGCCATATTCAGGTAGCGAACCCACGTGCGCCCCAGGCTGTGTATCCGGCGCAAGCCCGCCAGGCCCCACATGCACAGGATGACGGCGATAATATAGGAAGGGAGCCGGAAATAGATGCTCAAAGCAAAATCCATGGCCCCGGTAAAGAGGAAGAATCCTAGCGGGATACTCCATAGAATGCGCGAAAATCCGCGTGCCAAGCCGAGCAAGTCTTTACGGGATAACACGGAGGACGGAAGTTCGTCCGATTGTTGAGTGATCTCCTTGTCCGGTTCCATGAAGGCATTATGCGGATCGCGCCGCGTATTGCAAGCGAGTCGCAGTTCAGCAGCGCGGTCCGTATTCTGCTTGTACGTAATCGGATATCGCGTATGCTCCCATCACAACGAGTGAGGAGACGAATCCATGTCCAGCAGTTTCGGCACAATATTCCGCGTAACCACCTTTGGGGAGTCGCACTGTTACGGTGTGGGCGCCGTGGTGGACGGTTGCCCGCCGCGACTGGCCCTCACGGAGGAGGATATCCAACCGCAACTCTCACGCCGAAGACCGGGCCAGACCGCGATCGCGACGCCGCGTAAGGAGGAGGACCAGGTAGCCATCCTGTCCGGTACCGAAAACGGGGTGACGCTTGGAACGCCCATCGGACTATTGGTGAAGAACAAGGATCAGCGGCCCGGCGATTATAAGGATATGTCGCAAGTTCCGCGCCCGTCGCACGCCGACTTCACGTACCAGATGAAATACGGCGTACGCGCTTCCAGCGGTGGCGGACGATCCAGTGCGCGGGAAACCATCGGACGCGTGGCCGCCGGCGCCATCGCCGAGAAATTTCTGCGCGAAGCGTACGGTGTTGATATCGTCGCCTGGGTCAACGCCGTGGGCTCGCTTCAGGCGCGTGATCTGACGAACGAAACGTTGACCCGCGAGATCGTGGATCGAACGAGCGTACGTTGCCCGGACGAGACGGTGGCCGGCGAGATGGAAGAACGCATTCTGGCCGCGCGCGATTCCGGCGATTCCATGGGCGGCGTCTTAACCTGCGTATGCCGGAATCTTCCAGCCGGGTGGGGGGAACCGGTTTTCGACAAGGTGGAAGCGAAGTTGGCGCAGGCCATGATGTCGTTGCCGGCCACAAAAGGTTTCGAAATCGGTTCCGGATTCGATGGGACCCTCATGAAAGGTTCCGAGCACAACGATGCCTTTGTGCGCAAAGGGGACGGTCTCGGAACCGTGACCAATTTCAGCGGCGGTATTCAGGGCGGTATTACCAATGGCGAACCCATTGTTTTCCGGGTGGCATTCAAGCCTCCGGCTACGATCAGCAAACAACAGGATACCGTTGATTTCGAAGGACGCGCCGTGCAACTTGAAGCGGCGGGACGACACGATCCCTGCGTTGTGAACCGCGCCGTACCGATTGTGGAGAGCATGGCGGCGCTGGTCCTTGCCGATTTCGCCCTGCGCCAGCGTGCGCGGACAGCAAACTGACCCGCCGCACAGGGGTAGGACGGCGCGGTCATTTTCGCCGGAACCGCTGTTTTGCTTTGCGCTTCCGGCTTCCTGCGATATGTTAACCACCAAAGAACGAACGGGAAACGGAACAAGACAATGGCCGGATGGTGGAAAAGATTTCTAAAGTGGCGAAAAGACGTGGTCGAACAAAGCGGCGAACAGTCTTATATAGATGTGACCCCCGAAAAGGAGCAATCGAGTATGGCATCGGAAGATAAACCACGGCGCGGCGGCTGGCTGGCCCGATGGCGCGCGCCTCAGAAACGGGAAAAACAGTTGGCTACTCTGCAGGAGGGCTTCAGCGAATTGGTCGATCTGACCCGATCGATTCGCGAGCACATGGACCAGCAAGCGCGAACCCAGCAAACGCTGCTGGACATGATGCAGCATATCCCCGGCGCCGTCGACGGGTTGAAAAACGTCGGCAAGGCCTCGGAACAGCAGACCGAAACACTGGCTCTGCTCAAACGGCAGCTGGAAGCCGCCGCGCGCAACGAGGACCATCTGGTCGAAAGCATGCGCAGCTTCAACAAGACCCTTGCGCTGATGGACGACATGAGCAAGCGCACCTCGCAAACGGTTTCCTCCATGGCGGAACGGACCCGCGATTCCGAGGACCTTTTGCGAAACATCCTCGAGCGATCGGAACGGCGGCTGG
Organism: Kiritimatiellia bacterium; assembly: GCA_007136425.1. Lineage (GTDB taxonomy): Bacteria > Verrucomicrobiota > Kiritimatiellia > SLAD01 > SLAD01 > SKZA01. The sequence continues at coordinate 1,704 of SLGY01000072.1, read as the reverse complement.
TATGGATGATTGTCACATTAATGGTCGTTACTTTGGCGGTGCTGGGCGTCGGCCTTTACTTCGGTCTGGGCGCCCGACCTACGACCGTGACGGTCGATCCGGCGGAGGTCCCCGTTCCCATTGAGTCATTCGAACATCTGAAGAGCATTACCGACCTTGAAGAAGAGGCTGATCCCGTTGTGCCGGACGATGCGGAGCCCGTAGAGGACGAAGTCGAGGAAGAAGCGATCGAGCCGGAAGAAGACGAAGAAATCGTTCCCGAAGAGCCGGAGATCGACGCGGATCCCGAAGCGGCGCCGGTGGACATTGAAAGAACCCCGGCCGGAGAAGTCGTTCCTGAACCGGAAGAAATGGAAGCCATTCTGGAAGAAGACGCCGAGCTCGACCTCCCTGACGCGACGCCTGCGGAGGAAGAGAAACAGGACGAAGTTGATGTCGATCCCGCCTTGATCGACGAAGACAAGGCTCTGGAAGAGGAACCCGAGGCCGATCCTGCGGAGGAAGCCCCTGCGGACCTGGAAAAGGACGCAGACCCGGAAGAGGATGCCGACCCGGTCGAAGACGATTCGGAATCCGATGAAGACGCGGAATCGGATGAGGAGCCTGAATCCGATGATGAAGAGCCGGCTGCCGAGAAGCCGGAGACCGAGTGATTCATGGCCCGGACGCTTGGCATTGATTATGGTGAAAAGCGAATCGGCCTGGCACTGAGCGATGCGACCGGTACGGTGGCGACGCCGTACCGGGTGATTGACGCCACCAGCCGAAAGGCTGCGATCCGCAACATTGTCGAGTGTGTCGCAGAGCTCGGCATAGAACGAATCGTGATCGGGTTGCCCTTACGGATGGACGGGACGCAGGGCCCTTCTGCGGAAAAAACGCTGGCGTTCGCGGAACAACTCAAACCGGAGCTCACCATTCCTGTTGAAGCTTGGGATGAACGGTTCAGTACAATGACGGCGGAAAATGCGTTGATTGAAGGCGGAACCCGGCGCGCCAAACGGAAACAGCATGTTGACAAACTGGCGGCGCAGATCTTCCTTCAACATTATCTTGATGTCCAAGCGGGTATTCCGCCGACCATCCCCGACCCTTCATGACCGAACAACGATATCGCATCACTCTGGCCTATGACGGCACGGCATATGCGGGGTGGCAGGTACAGCCCCGGCATACCACGGTGCAAGGTGAACTCGAACGCGTCTTGCGCGAACTGTCCGGCCAACCGACGCGCGTGGAGTCCAGCGGGCGCACGGACAGCGGCGTACACGCCCGCGAACAGGTGGCGCATTTCGATTTTCCCTCGAACAGATTCGAGCCCGCCGCGTTGCAACGCGGCATGAACGCCTTGCTTGAGGCGGACATTCGTGTGTTGAACGTGCGCAAGGTCGCCCGCTCTTTTCATGCCCGATTCAGCGCAAAAGGGAAGGAATACCGCTATTTCATTCATAATGACGGCGTACTTTCGCCGTTTCATCGGCATTATCGGACCTGGATCAAGGAACCGCTGGACGTCCCGGCCATGTGTCAGGCGGCACAGTCCCTGGAAGGGTATCACGATTTCGCCGCCTTCGCCGCGAATCCGAACCGTGAAGTGGACGGCACCTCCCGCAATGTATATCGATTGACGGTCACGAAACGGGGGCCGGAAATCGTAATGCGCGTTGTGGGCGATGGGTTCCTTTACAAGATGGTGCGCAGTAT
>SLGY01000122.1 GCA_007136425.1 Kiritimatiellia bacterium | reverse complement strand
TCTCGACTCCGCTTCCACCTTCGCCGAAGCGGCTACGGCGGACAGGTCGCTACGCTCGAAATGACAACATCTTACATTTATCCAGTTCTTGCCCACGAGCCAATCAGCGCCGCGCCGATAAGGGTCCTCGACATGACAAGGCCTGCTATAGGGTGATTCGACGTAGGGTGGGGCGCGTCGGCTGTTGTCCGGCATCGCTCCCTAAACAGCCCGTTGAAAAGGAGAGACACAGGCTCCCACCCCGCTTCAGGTAAGTACAGCAGGGTTTTGAACCTGCTGGCTATCGTCCCTGTCCGAGGGTATAGTGAACCATATCTTGTTGGGAGATTTGGATTATGGAAAAGAAACTGATTGGAAGTTTGGGAATTGCTGTCATCTGTCTGGCGCTGGCGGTGCAGGCTGATGCGCGGGAAGCGGACGTGCGCGAGGCGATTGTGAAGGTGTACACGGTGCATAACATGCCGGACTACTATAATCCCTGGAACATGCGCGGGACGCAGTCGTCGACCGGTTCGGGCGCGATTATCGATGGGCGCCGGATTTTGACGAACGGACATGTGGTGCGCGATCACACCTTTATTCAAGTGCGGCGTTTCGGCGAATCGCGACGGTATCAGGCGCGGGTGAAGTATGTTTCGCATCAGGCCGATGTGGCGTTGTTGACGGTGGACGATCCGAGCTTTTTCGACGACGTGGAGCCGTTAACGTTCGGGGAACTGCCGGAGACGCAGGAAGAGGTGAGCGTGTACGGTTTCCCGGTGGGCGGCGATACGTTGAGTATTACGAAAGGGGTCATTTCGCGGATTGAACATCAGACCTACGTGCATAGTTCGGTCCCGTTACTGGCCGTCCAAATTGATGCGGCGATCAATCCGGGCAACAGCGGCGGGCCGGCGATTGGGGACGGGAAGATCGTGGGCGTGGCCATGCAGGGCGTGCCGCAGGCGGATAATATCGGATATATCGTGCCCGTGCCGGTGATCCGCCACTTTTTCGCCGATATTGAGAATGGACGCGTTGACGGGATCCCGAGCTTGGGCCTCATGCCGCAGGCGATGGAAAATCCGGATATGCGGCGTCATTTCGGCATGGCCGAGGAGCAGACGGGTGTGTTGGTGGCGAACGTTGCCTATGGGGCTTCCGTAGACGGGATCCTGCAGCCGGAAGATGTGTTGTTGAGTATCAACGGGCATCTCATTGCCGACGACGGGACGGTGGAATTCCGGCCCAAAGAACGAACGAGTTTTTCGTATTATGTGCAGAAGAACCAGATTGGCGATGCGGTCGAACTGGAGATTCTGCGCGATAAAGAGCCGTTGACGAAGACCATTCCGCTGAATCATCCGATGGAGCGCGACTGGCTTATTCCGATGGAAATGTACGATGTGTTGCCCGCCTATTACATCTATGGGGGCGTGGTCTTCGTGCCGTTGACCAAGGACCTGATGCGTATGTGGGGGGCGAACTGGAGGAATGCGGCGCCGACGGAATTTGTCGCGCAGTTACAAAATAACATCGTCACCGAGGAACGGGACGAATTTGTCATTGCCTTGCGTGTGCTCGCTGCGGATGTTAATCAGGGCTATCACGGGGAACGGAACTGGTTCATTGAAACCGTGGACGGCGAGCCGGTCCGCAATCTGGAACACCTGATTGAGCTGGTGGAAGCGGGGGACGGCAACGAGTATGTGGAGTTTCGTAACCCGACGGGGCGCCGCATCATCCTGGACCGGGAAAAGGTAAAGAACGAGGAGGAAAGCATCCTGTCGATTTACCGGATTCCGCGCGATCGCTCGGACGATCTGCTGTGATGCGTGTCGGGTGAACATGCTTTCGGGAGGATGCACGCAGGGAGGGATGAAAAGCCGATGAAATGGCCGAGGTGGTCCATCATATTCCTGTTCCTGCGACGGTTCCTGATGGTCTGCGGCGTGGCGTTGCTGTTGTTGTCGGTCTTGTGTTGGACCCCTTATCCGTGGCGCATGTATCATTGGCTGTCCATGCCCGACGCGCGTTTGGAAGTTGAACCCGAATGGATTGTCGTGCTCGGCGGTGGCGGGATTCCGAGTGAAACGGGTTTGATGCGGACCTATTACGCCGCGCGCGTGGCCGCGCGGTATCCGGCCGCGCAGATCATGGTGGCGTTGCCGGAATACGAGGGCGCCGTCGATAGTTCCCTGCGCCGTATGCAACGCGAGTTGACGATGCGGGGTGTGGCGGCGGATCGCATACACCTGGAACCGCACGGCGCCAATACGCGCGCGCAGGCGGTCGAGGTCGTGCGTCGCGTCGACACGGAGGCCGCGGTCCTGTTGGTGACCTCCCCGTCGCATATGCGCCGTGCGGTCAGGACGTTTGCGGGAGCGGGCTTTTCGCGGGTCGGCGCGCATTCCGCGTTCGACACGCATGCGGACGGCGATATGACGATCAGCGCGGCCGGTGTGGATGATCGCTTATCCGCTCCGGCGATTGAAGGCAGTCTTACCCTGCGTTACCGTTTGTGGAACAACATCAATTACCTCTCGAGCGTTGCCCGGGAATTAACGGCCTTGGGCTACTACAAGTGGAAAGGATGGATATAGCGCATGGCAAATGTACCCGCTTACCATGATCCGGAACGTATCGGCACCCTGTTTTATCCGGACGTGGCGCGGATTGCGCGCGAGGCGGCGTCCGCCGGCCTGCCTCCCGCAGAGGGGGACGGGGAGAAAGTGCATCTGCTGATCATCGATATGCAGGTGGATTTCTGTCACGAGCAGGGTGCATTGTTTGCGCCCGGCGCAAAGGAGGATATCCGGCGTTTGATCGAATTCATTTATCGGCACGCTGAACGTATCACGGACATCACCTGCTCATTGGATTCGCATTTGCCGTTTCAGATATTCCATCCGGCATGGTGGGCCGACGCGGAAGGCGCGCATCCGGAACCGTTCACGATCATCACGCGCGAGGACGTTGACGGCGGTCGTTGGCGCCCGCTCTTTGAAGTGGCGTGGTCCAGGGAATATGTGCGGCGGCTGGAAGAGCAATCGAAGAAACAATTGCTGATCTGGCCGTATCACGTGCCTCTCGGCGGGGTGGGCCACGCATTGGACCCGGAATTGTGGTCGGCGGTGTTCTGGCATTCGGTGGCGCGGCGCACGCAGCCACGCTGGTGGACGAAGGGCAGCGTGCCGCGCACGGAACATTATTCCGTAGTGCAACCTGAGATTCCCGTGCCGGACGATCCGCGCGGCGGGCGTAGCGTGGAGTTTCTGGAGCTGTTATACGCCCGGGATTACATTCTGCTGGCGGGCGAGGCGGAAAGTCATTGTGTGCTTGAGACGGTTACCGATCTGGTGAAAGAGTTCGAGCAACGCCCCGAAATGCTTGAACGCCTCTACATCCTGCGGGACTGTATGTCACCCGTGCCGCATCCGGAGATCGATTTCCATGCGCTGGCCGTGCAGGCCTTTTCGGAATACGAGAAGCGTGGGGTGCGATTCATCAACAGCACCGACCCGTTACCGTTTTGAGGAGGCACTTGTGCCTGCGGGCCGGATTTTCCGGCGGTTCCGAATCAGGACCGGGCGGCTTTGGCTTGCTCGACGATTTGTGCAAAGCCGTCGGGATCGTGGATGGCGATTTCCGAGAGCATCTTGCGATTGAGTTCGATGCCCGCTTTCCTCGCGCCGTCCATGAAGCGGCTGTAACTGATATCGTGCTGACGGCACGCGGCCGTTAAACGGACGATCCAGAGGGCGCGATATTCCACTTTCTTTTTGCGGCGATGCTGGGTCGCCATGGACATGGCGCGATCCACCGATTCCGTCGCCATGCGGAACAGTTTACTGCGACTGCCGTAAAAGCCTTTCGCCCGGTCCAGCCGGCGTCTGCGTCGACGTCGCGATGCGGGGGCATTGGTTGCTCTGCTCATCGAAGATCTCTCCTGAATGCGTTACTTCGGCAAATGATCGACAATCCGCTTGTAATCGGCGTCGGACACCAGATTGCCGGCACGCAGCCGACGTTTCTGTTTCGTCGATTTGTTCGTGAACAGGTGGCCCCGTCCCGCCGATTCGCGTTTTATCTTGCCGGTACCGGTCTTTTTAAACCGTTTGGCTACTGATTTCCGTGTTTTTTGCTTGGGCATAATAATCCGTCCGTACGCCAAAATGATAAGTCGGGTTCCCGATTGGAAGAGCGGGTTATAAGCCATGCGCCCCCCGCTGTCCAGTCTTTATGGCAATTTTTTCCCTCGAATCGGGAGAAATATAGCACAATTCACTTTGATCGCGAGTTTAAAGCAGGCCGAATGAGCCGCTCCAGCCCCATTGATATTTTTCGCTTATGGGCCTGTCCGCGGGCTTCTTTGTAGGGGCCGCGCTCTTGTCACGCCGGAGCTCAGCGGAGGCGGATGCGCGGACCGGCTCGTCCGTTCGGCATTGCCTCCGGGCTTTGCAAGCAAAGCCCCTACAGAAACACGCCTGATGCGTCACCCCCATAAAATAGCAAGCAGGCCGAATGAGCGGGGGGGGACGTAAACAACAGAACTATGCTTGGAAACGGGGTGGTGCGCATGTACACTCAACGGCCATGAATTTCGTCGGCGGGATAGGGCGTTTTTTTGTTGATCAGGCGCGAGGGGTCGCCTATCTGGCGGCGGTGA
>SLGY01000192.1 GCA_007136425.1 Kiritimatiellia bacterium | reverse complement strand
CTTGGGTGTCATCGTGACTGCCATCGTCCACCAGGATGATTTCGTCCACGACGTTCCGGTCAATATCCGCCACCGTCTTTCCCAGCGTTCGCGCCGCATTGTATGCCGGCATGACCACCACGATCTTCTGGTTATCAATCATGTTGGGGTGATGCCCCGCGAGCCAAAACCAAAATCATCAATCGCCTGTATCAAGCGATCTATATTTTCGGGTGCAGGACCAATCCAAAGATCAATGTCTTTGGTATAACGAGGAAAGCCATGAAAGGCTACGGCATAGCCTCCAATGACCAGATACTGAACATCACGCGCGTTCAGCGCGCTTATAAACTCTTTGAAATCCTGGCTTAGCATTCCCGTATTTCCAGGTGTTGAATTCCGCTCGCAAGATCTCTAACGCGGCGATACGTTCCTGCGGCGGCCGGGACCTCCAATACAGAGCGTCGTTGCGTGGATCCGTCATCGTCTTGCGCTCAAGGTGCTTTGTGATCATGGGTAATCCACGGATAAATGACATCAGCAATATCCTTTATCTTTAGTCGATAAACAAGCATATCTGGCCCCGAACGCGTTCGCGTCAGGCCGATCCCGCCGTAATTTTGGTGTCCACCCGCGGACATGGGCCGTCAGTCCGGTCTCGAAAGCGTAGATGCGGGTGCGTCGTATATTTTCTCGCTGTTCGGGGCTGTATCAAAACCCTAGGCAAGAGCTCTTAGAAATGAGTCTTTTTGCGGCGCTCTGCGCCGCTTTTGTTGCGGCGTAGCGAAGCGAAGACAGATTGGATCGACACCTTGTAACGTGCTTGTTGACAAGACAATAGAAAGCGGCGTAGAGCGCCGCCCCAAAGCGCTTCGCGCAAGAGCATGTTGAAGCCCTTAAAACCGATCCTTTTGATACACCCCTACGCGGATGATGGCGTGCGCCATTTCCGCGCAACCTCAATTTCCATTTAGTCGACTATATGTAAAATGCAAATTCATTTAGTCCAAACTTCTCATCAGGACGTCCCCGCGACTCCGCCCCGCACATACTCGCAACGGGTATGTGCGGGCGGTGCTCGACATGATCGTGTAGTGTCGATGTGGCCGGGAAGAATCAAGTTGGACCATGCGGGTGCGCGTATTATGCTTCGGACATGCCCTTATTCAATGTCAGCCCCGAAAAGGAAGCCGCGTTGGTGCGGCAGATGGAAGCGCTCGGTATCCGCGAGGCCGATCTGGTGGAGCGGTTTGTAAAAGGATCGGGTAAGGGCGGGCAGAAGATCAACAAGACTTCGTCCTGCGTCTATATCCTGCATGAACCGACGGGTATTGAAGTCAAATGCCAGCGCGCGCGATCACAGGCGTTGAATCGATTCTTGGCGCGCCGCGAATTGTGCGATCGGATTGAGGCGAAAGTGAAAGGGGAAAAAAGTGCGCGCGAACAGGCGCGCGAAAAGATCCGGCGCCAGAAAAGACGGCGATCGCGCCGCCAGAAGGCGCGCATGCTGGATGAGAAACGGAAGCAGGGTGAGAAAAAGGTCCGGCGCCGTCCCGTTTCATCGGATGAGTAGCGGATGGGAAGAAGAGGGAAGTAAGAAGTAAGAAGTAAGAAGTGAAAAGTGAAAAGTAAGAAGAACACCCGACACGCGACACGACACCCTCCACTCCATCCGAGACAGGTTAAGATTAGGATTATGATTACGCACTCTACTGAATACCGAACACTGAACACTCTCTTCCCCTCATCTCCCGCGTGTGCTCTGGAGCAGTTTGCGTAACTGCGGCAGGGTGCGTGTATTGATCACGTCTTTCTTCTCCACCCAGCCGCGTCGAGCCTGGGCAATGCCGGCGCGCATCTGCGCCATGTCCGGAATGCTGTGCGCGTCGGTGTTGATGGTGATCTTGACGCCTGCGTCGCGCGCATGTTGGCAATAGGTGTCGTTTAGGTCGAGCCGTTCATGGCTGGCGTTGAGTTCCAAGAAAATGCCGCGCTGCTTGGCATGCTCGATCAGACGCGGCACGTCCACAGGATATGGCGGCCGCGAAAGGAGATAGCGGCCGGTCGGATGCGCAAGGAACGTCACCCACGGATTGTCCATCGCGCGTATGATCCGTTCGGTCTGCTTGTCTGACGGCAGGTTGAACTTGCTGTGCACGGAGATGATGACGACGTCCAGCAACTTTAACAGCGAGTCGTCGATATCCAGTTCGCCGTCGTCCAGAATGTCCACCTCCATGCCTTTCAGGATCGTGATGCCCTTGATCGAACCGTTGATCTCGTCGATCTCCTCCATCTGCTGGACAAGCCGATCTTCGTCCAGCCCGTTGGCGACCGTCAACCGCTTGGAATGGTCTGTGATGGCAATGTAATCGTGGCCGGCTTCTGCGGCGGCTTCCGCCATCTCGCGCACGCTGTTCCGCCCGTCCGACCATTTCGTATGCGTGTGTAGATTGCCGCGAATATCCTTCAGCTCGATCAATTTCGGCAGTTTCCCTTTTCCGGCCGCTTCAATCTCGCCGCGATTTTCACGCAACTCGGGCGGGATGAACGGCAGGTCGAGCGCCTTGTACACCTCTTCTTCCGTCTTGCCCGCGACGGCTGCTTCGCCGTCGAACAGCCCATATTCGTTCAGCTTCCATTTCTTCTGTTGCGCCAACTTGCGCAGGGCGATGTTATGCGCTTTGCTGCCCGTAAAATAGTGCAGTGCGGCGCCGTAACTCCTTTCCGGCACCACGCGCAGGTCCACCTGCACGCCCGATAGCAGCACGACGCTCGATTTCTTTTCACCGTGCGCCAAGACGTCGGCGACTTCGTCATACTCGACAAATCGTTTCATGACGGGTTTGGCGTCCTTGGCAACCGCGAGTATGTCCAGATCGCCGATGGTTTCCTGGCCACGCCGGTAACTGCCGGCAATGGTGATCCTCTTCAATGCTTTCAACTTCTTAAGGTATGCGACCAGTGCCTCCGCATAGGTGACGACCGATGTGCGCAGGAAACGCCGGGATGTGTCGGCATGCGCCTTAATGGCTTCAAGAATCTGTTCTTCGGTCTTCTTGCCCAAACCGGGCAGTGTACTGATCTTGCCGTCTTCCGCCGCTTTCTTCAGCGCGTCCAGGTCGCCGACGTTCAGGTCGGTGTAGATTGTGCGCACCCTTTTGGGGCCGAGCCCCGGGATGTTGAGCAGGTCGGTGATATGCGGCGGCAGGTCCTTGCGCAGTTTCTCGAGCGCCTGCGCGGAGCCGGTCGTGACAATCTCTTCAATTTTCTCGGCAAGGTCCTTGCCGATGCCGGGCAGCTCGGTGAGGTCCTTCACTTCCTCCACCATTCCGGCCAGTTCGTGGGGCAGATCCTCCACCACGCGCGCGGCATTGCGATAGGCGCGGATACGAAACGGGTTGTCCCCCTTGATCTCGAGGAGGTCGGCGAATTCTTCGAAGCGTTTGGCAATGTCTGCGTTGTGGATGGGCATCGGGAAGAATGGTTAATGGTTAATGGTTGATGGGGGAGAAGTGTTCAGTGTTCGGTGTTCAGTATTCAGTAGAGTTCGTATTGTCTCGGATGGAGTGGAGGGTGGAGGGTGTCGGGTGTCGCGTGTTGGGTGTCGCGTGTTCTTCTCACTTCTTACTTCTCACTTCTCACTTTTTACTTCTTACTTCTTACTCCTCCCTCGTTCCAATCTGTTCCGCCAGCTCCCGGCACGACAATTGGCCCGGCGCGGTGGAGCCGTCAAGGTGGCCGTAGGCGAGGCAGGAGCCGAGTTTCGGGAATTCGACGCGTGTCGGGGTGCCGAGATCGCCCATGCCGATCAAGCACAAGGGCGCGGCATGCTTGCCGCGCGTCAGGAAGTCACGCAGTCGGTCCGTATCGGTTGCATCATTGACGCGTACTGCCATCTTGACCACGCACTGTTCGTTGACGGCGGCGCGAGCAGCGACGGTCTCCAGGTCGTCCGTTGCCGGGGTCTTTTCGTAATCATGATGCGATACGATCAGGGCCTTATGGCCTTGCGCGGCCTTTGCCGTCAGCTCGTTGAGCAGCGGGCTGCGTAATTCGATATCGACGCAGGCACAGTGTTGGAGGGCGTCGAGCAGGTGCGGCAGGCGTTCTTCGTCGGTCCCGTGCCAGTGGCCGCCTTCTTCCGGGATCCGTAGCGTGGCGATGACGGGATACCCTTTCTCTTCGATCGCGTGTGCGGCGTCGATCCACTCGGAAGTCGTTACCCCGATGCGGTCGAGGCGCAGTTCAACGATGTCGCAACCGGGCGCCGGGTCGGACAGGAGCGACGACACGGTGCGCAGGTCGGAAATGATGCCAACAATGCGCGGTTCCGCGCCCACGGCAACCGGGCCAAAATGGACAATGTGCTTTTCCATGACGTAGAGGATATAAGGGCGACGCCGGTTCGTCGATACCTAGTATTCTGAGTAGAAGTCGAGAAATCCCGCTTTCCGCCAGTTCCCGTTGCCTGTTGAAGGCGATTCGGTCTGTTATAGGGTTCTTAGAAAAATGGTGGCGGTTGGTTTGGTCATGAGATTCCTCCACTTCGCCCCGTCGCTGAAGCTCCGGGGCTGCAGTCGGAATGACAGGGGGAGGTCGAGAGCAGGGGCGACGGATGGACGAATGGATGGAATCGTGTTAGCGTCTGGAAGGAAAATCTAACGAAAGGAGTACGTCATGAAGAAGGCAGGAGTCGTTCTCGCCGGTTGCGGTTATCT
>SLGY01000164.1 GCA_007136425.1 Kiritimatiellia bacterium | reverse complement strand
CCGGTTCAGGTTGCCTTGCAAGGTCTGCATGAATAGTCGGGAAGCCTCATCGCCGTCCGCCGTCAGCCCGCCTAAATGAATCGAGATCTTCTCTCCCGCGGGTTTCGTAATGCGAATTTGGGCTTCTGCTCCCGTCATGGCCGGCAGGACGGCCAGCAGAAGAATCGGTAACAGGGAAAACGAAGATTGGAATAACCGTGAGCACATATGACTGACCGTTTCTGATGATGCGACGACTTGAACAACCGCCTTTATCTTATATCACTCGCCCGCCGTTGCAAGGTGTTGTTTCACTTCGTATCAACGGCCGGCGCCCGTCAATTCGAATTCGATGGTAAAGTCATGGTGCGCCCCTTCGATTTCCGCTGGCAACGGGCTCAGGCGCGATACGGATTCCAGCGCTTGCGATACGGACTCGTCCATGACCGTGTTCCCGGATCGATGCAGCAGCTCACGACGCGTAATGGTGCCGTCACGTTGCACGCGAATGCGCGCGGTGACCGTCGCGCCGGCCAAGGCGGATCCGGGCTGATTCCATGCCCGCATGAAGGTTTGATGAATAATGTTATAGTACCATGCGAGGTCATCGGGTGCGCCGCTGTTCGCCCGGACGCCCGTCGGCACGGCCTGTTCGAGCTGTTGCCGGATCTGTTCGGGCGTCAATTGGGGCGCGGGCGGTGGGGACGGCTCTCTACGCACCCGTTGCGTGCTCCGCTGCACGCGCGGCTGCGGCGCGGGTTGCGGGGGCGGCGGCTCGGGGGGCGCCTCCACGGCGGCTTCAGCGGCTTCGACCGCTTCGACGGGCGGCGCCGGGGTGTGTAAGGAAACGAAAGTGATTTCTTCCCGGGGCGGTTGTCTTGTGAACCAACGCTGAATAACGGAATAGGAGAGCAGCAGCAGGACCACGAAACCGTGCACGCCCGCCGTGATCCAGAAGATCCGCCGGAACCGATTGCTGGAAGACTTCATTGCTGCTCCGGCGACGTGACCAACGCCATACGCGCAATCTCGGCGTCGGTCAAAATCTTCAAGACTTCCACCACGCGCCCGTACTCGATCCCCTCGTCCGCGCGCACCATGACCGTTGCCCCGGGATCGGCGGCTCTGAATATCTCCATATCCCGCGCCAATTCCTCCATGGAAACGGGCGCGTCGTCCAGGAACACCGCTCCCTCCCGATCCACACTGATGGTACGGGCCCGCTCTTCGTCCAGCGCCTCCGCCTCCGCGCGGGGCAGATCCATGGGGATCCCCTGCTCAATCAGCGGAAACGTGATGATAAACGTAATCAGCAGAATAAACGTCAGGTCCATAAGCGGCGTCATGTTGATCTCGCTTATCTGACGGAGTGTCGTGTTTGACGGACGATTCGCCATAACGCTACCTCAGCTCGCACGCAGGAACATGGTGCCGACCTTATCCACATATTCCTTCGAGAAATTATTGGCCTGCACCTGTAATTCCGCAATCTGTCCGGCCAATAGATTATAACCGATCGCCGAAGGCAGCGCCACCAGCAATCCCATTACAGTGGTCAACAGCGCCGCCGCTATACCCGGCGCCACGGCGGACAAGGTGGCGGTGCCGATGATCGCCATGCCGGTGAACGCTTCCATAACGCCCCACACCGTGCCGAGCAGGCCGAGAAACGGACTGGCATTAACCGCCGTCGCCAGAATCCCCATACGACGCTCAAGCAATAACGACTGGTCGGCTACGTTGCGTTCCGATTCGTTCCGTATCTGTTCGAATTGATGCGGGCTCAAACTCTGGGCGTCCGGGGCGAAATTCGCCATGAAAAGATCGTCCGCGTTCAGCCCCAGCGCCTCCAACTCCCCGCCCAGGGTAACGCAGCCCTTTTCATAGATGGCGAACAAGGGACTGTCGGAGAATTTCTGGCGTCGGACGAACACGGCCACCGGATTCTGCTCTTTGCGAAACGCCGCGAGAAAACGGAAGGACGCTTCCCGGGCGCGGCGCAATTCGATGAACTTGGTGACCATGATCGACCATGCGTAGATCGAACCCGTGAACAAGAGGATCACAATCACCTTGCCCGGCGTATTGCTTTGCTGGAAGGAGAAAACAAGGTCGGCCAGCGGGAACTGGAATAACTGCACTAAATTAATCATAATATCGACACCTTGCACACGGGAATACTTATCCTAACCGGATGCGATGATTTCTTTTGAGAGCGCCCACCGGCGCGCACGTCGGTTTATGTCAAAATTATCGGCGAGCGACAAGCAAACAAGTGCATTTCAGAAATCATTTGAGTTGCGGGATTGTTGTTATACAGTTCCGCGATGGCATTAGACCGTTTCAACCGGAATATTCATTATCTGCGCATATCGCTGACGGATATGTGCAATTTGCGTTGCGTCTATTGCATGCCGGAAGACATGACCTTTCGCCCGCGGGAAGAGATTCTGCAGGACGAGGAACTCTTACGGCTGGTGCGCGTGTTCGCGCGGATGGGTTTTGACAAGTTCCGATTAACGGGCGGAGAACCCACGCTGCGAGAAAACCTGACCGCATTGGTGCGCGGCATGCGGGACACACCCGGGGTGCGGGAACTGGCGATGACCACCAACGGGATCACGCTGAAACAGCTCGCGCGCCCGCTCAAGGACGCGGGACTCGACCGCCTGAACATCAGCATCGACACGTTGAATCCCGACAAATTTCGGCGTCTGACGCGCTGGGGCCGTATCGAAGATGTCTGGGCCGGTCTGGAAGCGTCGAAACGCGCGGGGTTGCCCATCAAGATCAATGCCGTGATCGTGCGCGGCCAGAACGACCGGGAAGATGCCGTGGACTTGGCCCGGCTGACCTTCGATCACCCCTGGCAAATCCGGTACATCGAGGTCATGCCGATGGGACGGGTCTCTGATTTTCAAAAGTCGGCGATCGTGCCGGAAGACGAGTTGCGCGCCACCATCAGTGAAGCACTCGGCCCCATGGACTTGCTGGACGGCGGCAAGCTCGATGGCGAAGCGCGCATGTTCCGTCTGAAAAATGCGCAGGGCTCGCTGGGCTTCATCAGCGCCGTATCCAAGCCTTTTTGCGCAGGTTGTAATCGCGCGCGTCTGACGGCCGACGGGCGGCTGCTCCTTTGTCTGCTGCGCGACAAGGAATTCAATCTCATGCCGCACCTGCGCAACGGCGCCACGGACGAGGATTTGATGGAGATGATCGAGGACAACATTTGGCACAAACCATGGGGTCACGGGCTTGCACAGGATATACGGCCCACGCGCAACATGTCGGAGATCGGGGGATGATTACACCCAAAGAAGCCGAACAGTTCATTGCAACGCATTTACCGCGTTTTCCGGCGCGGGAAACACCTTTGGCGCAGGCACACGGTCAGGTCCTGCGCGAGACCGTAACAGCAGACCGCGATCTCCCTTCCTATGACCGCATCACGATGGACGGTGTCGCCATCCATTTCGAAGCATGGCAGACGGGTTGCCGAACGTTTCATATGGAAGCCACCGCCGCCGCCGGAGCCGAAGCCCCCGCCCTGACCGATCCGGCCAACGGCTGCGTACAGGTCATGACCGGGGCGATGTTGCCGCGCGGTACCGACACCATCATTCCCTACGAAGCGCTCGAAATCAACGACCAGCGCGTCCGGGTCCGTGACGACGCCGAAGTCGCTCCCTTGCAACACCTGCACAGCAAAGGCTCGGACCGGCGTAAGGGCGAAACGATATTGGAAGAGGGGCTCGTGTTGCGTGGACCGCACGTCAGCGTTGCGGCCGCCGTCGGGCGGTCGACCTTATCGGTGGCGGTGCGACCTACCGTGGCCATCATCTCCACGGGCGACGAGTTGAAGGATGTCGAAGACGAGGTGGAACCGTTTCAAATCCGGTCCGCCAATGATCGGGGCATTCGGGCGGCCCTGTTGAACACCGGCTATGCGCAGGTGGACGCCTTCCGGGTGAAAGACAACTTGGAACAGACAGAAACGCTGCTCGCGCGCTTGCTGACCGACTATGGCGCACTGCTTTTGACCGGCGGCGTGTCCATGGGCAAACGGGATTTTGTACCGGCGGCGCTATCCAATCTCGGCGTTGAGAACATCTTTCATAAGATCCGCCAGAAACCCGGAAAGCCCATGTGGTTCGGAATCAGCAAGGACCGGAAGCCGGTCTTTGCGCTACCCGGCAATACTGTGTCGACACTCGTGTGTCTGCATCGCTATGTGCTGCCCGCATTGGAGACTGCGTTGCAAGCGTCGGCCCGGCCGCGCGTCATGGTCCGACTCAAGGAAGCCATCCGCTTTACGCCCCCCCTCACGGGCTTCGTTCCCGTACGACTGGAATGGAATCCGGACGGGCATTGTCTTGCCCTCCCTCTCGAAACGAACACCTCGGGCGATTTCGCCTCGCTGGGCGCCAGTGACGGATTCGTCGAATTGCCCGAAGGCAAGGATGTCTATCCGGCGGGCGAACCGGTAGACTACGTGGCATGGAGCTGATATGGAATTGAGTCACCTTAACAAAGACAATCAACCCGCCATGGTCGATGTCGGCGATAAGCGCGTCACGCGCCGCACGGCCACGGCGCAGGCCGCGGTTCTTTTCCCGCCGGGCCTGTTGGACCGACTTGAGCGCACGGCGGACGGAGAACAGCGCAGCCCCAAGGGGCCGATAACGCAAACGGCGATTCTGGCGGGCATTGCCGCCGCGAAGAAAACCAGCGAATTGATTCCCCTCTGCCATCTT
>SLGY01000050.1 GCA_007136425.1 Kiritimatiellia bacterium | reverse complement strand
TGTTTTCCCCCTGCGCCACACGCAACCAGGACCATACGATCAAAAGAATCGCCAGCGTGTACATGTAGAAATAATACGGCGTGACCAGCACATACAGGAGCAGGCCCGGATACAGTGCGATGAGCACCGCTGCTACGCGAGCACGGCCCCGTGACATGACGCGACAACCAATGGCGTAGGATACCAGCGGGATCAAAACGGCTAACGGGATCTGACAAATTTGAGCGAGGAGCGTTGACGGCCCGAAGAGCTTGAAGAAGAACGCGAAGTACCAGATCTGGGCGGGCGCATAGTAGGTCAACGGATCCATGCGCCCCGTTTCCGCCAACGTCACCGCTTCCCGATAGACGAACAAGCCGTCGAACGTCGGGGCCGAACGGAACGCCATGACCAGCACCAACTGGATCATGGCGGGCGTTGCACATAACCACGTCAGAAAGGCGCGCTCACCAAGTGCACACAATCGCTCCCGGAAACGGGTTCGGTCCATCCCAGCGCCCGCACGTGCAAGGCCGTAAAGCAAGACGCCCCCGAGCAGCAACGGGACGTAGCCGAGCCACATCCCCTTGAACGCGGGAAAGATCAGCAGCATGCCCACCACGGCCACGGCACTGAGACGAAACGCGCCGGCGAACATAAGCGCCATTATGTGTATCACTCTATTCATTACGCGTGCATCATTATGTTTGTCCCGCACCGGATTGCGAGTTATTCTGATGACGATTCTCGATGCTCAAGCAAGGAAATGACAGCGCACCCCTACAAGATGGAAACCGCGCCCGCAGGCGACGAGAAGCGCGAGCCGCTCTTTCCGCAGTACCGGCCGTCCGAACGGCATGCGGCGGAAGCGATTCGCTATGTCCGACAGGCCGGCTGGCTCACCGTGCTGCTTGCGGCCCTCCTGCTCTGGGCCCAAACCGGGAAATCGCCTCCAGGCTACTGGGTAGTCATGGGCATGGCGCTGGGCACGCTGATGGTGCTCCGCGGCGCTCTTGAATTGCAAACGAGCGCACATCACCGGACACAACTCGCCGGCCGTTTATCGCAAGCGCGCGAACGCTGGTTTCCCTATCTCTTGTTCGGGACCCAGACGTTGTTTCTGTATCTCCTTGTTTCCGTGCTATGGTTCACGCTCCCCGCGCTGGGGGTCGATCTTCATCTAATCCTGCATATCGGACTGTATGTGCTTCTCACGCTCATTACGGTCCGGCGCCTGATCGCCGAATGGGCCCGCCACAAGGTCGCCGTGGTGCGATTACCCGTACAGGACGGGATTCAGTATACGACAACGATCATTGTGACGTTGCTGGTCGCCGTAGCCATGACCCACGCCGTCAGCCCGTTCGGTCATCCGATCACGGGCGACAATTCCATGCCCATCGTGATCATCTGGGTCATTGCCAGCCTCATCATTCTGTGCTGTATCATTCTGATCATCGACCGGCTGTTCGGAAGAAGAAGAAAAGGCGAGTAGGACTACTGCTATGGGGTCGGCGATGGGCATTATTGTTCGTAGGTAACGCTGTCGCCCGGCGCATCCACCATGCGCGTTTCCCGGGGCGGCGCGGTCGTATCGGGCGCGGGATAATCCCGGGTGAAGTGCAGGCCGCGACTTTCACGACGCATCTCGGCGGACCGAATAACCAACTCGGCAACCGCCGCGAGGTTGCGCAGCTCCAGGACATCGACCGTCACCAGATAATCTAGATAATATTGGCGTATCTCCCGGCGCAGATTCCGGACACGTCGTCTCGCCCGTTCCAGGCGTTTATTGGTCCGTACAATCCCGACATAATCCCACATGCAGGTGCGCACTTCGGTCCAATTATGTACGACCACCACGGCTTCGTCGCTCGGCACGGCGTCTCCGAAGCGCCAATCCGGGATCGCCACATCCGAAGCGTCGCCCTGGCCACGCTCCGCCCCAAGAACGCGGGCGCATTCCAACGCGCTGACCAGCGCTTCCAACAGGGAATTGCTTGCCAGGCGATTCGCCCCGTGCATGCCGGTACAGGCCGTCTCCCCGCAGACCCACAAACCGGGTAACGCCGTCCGGCCGTTCACCTCCGCCTCGACACCACCGCACAAGTAATGCGCCGCGGGTACCACGGGGATCGGGTCTTTGGCCATATCAATGCCCAACTTCAAACAGGTGGCATGAATATTGGGAAAACGCGTAACCAGAAAGTCCCGGTCCCGATGCGTTATATCCAAATAGACGCAGCGATCTCCTCGACGTTTCACCTCCTGATCGATCGCGCGCGCCACAACGTCGCGCGGCGCCAATGGCCCGCGTTCGTCGTACTGTTCCATGAAGGTTTCGCCCGCCGCATTGACCAGGGCGGCGCCCTCCCCCCGAACCGCCTCGCTGATAAGAAAAGACTTGGCCTTGGGATGGAACAGACAGGTGGGATGAAACTGCACGAATTCCATGTTCTTGACCGGCAAGCCCGCGCGCCAGGCCATGGCAATACCGTCGCCGGTCGCCAGGTCCGGGTTGCTTGTGTAGAGATAGACTTTGCCCGCGCCCCCGGTGGCCAACACCGTGTGCGGCGCGCGGACGGCAAAGATTTCCTCTTTGCGCGCATCGAGAAAATAGCAACCGACACAACGATTTGTGCCGGGCCGGCCCAACCAACCCGTTGTCACCAGATCGATCGCCATACAGTGTTCCAAGACGCAGATCGACGGATGTGCGATCACCCGGGCGATAAGGGTCTTCATAATTTCGTGTCCCGTGATATCCCCCGCGTGCAGGACGCGCCGCGCGGAATGGCCTGCTTCGCGTCCCAGATCATAGGCATCGGTCCCCGAAGACCGCTCGAACCGCACACCGTGCGTTTCCAAGGCCTCTATGCCTTCGCGGGCTTTTCCAATGACCTCCCGCACGGCATTTTCGTTGCACAAGCCACAACCTGCGGCCAGCGTGTCCCGGACATGCGCTTCCGGGCTGTCTTCCGGATCCATGACGCAAGAAATACCCCCTTGCGCCCAATCGCTGTTGCTGTCCTGCAACCCCCTTTTGGTAACCAAAATGACCCGGCCCGACCCGGCCACCTCCAGAGCCGACATCAAACCCGCCAATCCGCTGCCGATAACCAGATAATCCGTATCCTTCGTTTGCATAAAATCCTTACAATACACTTGATACGCATCGTTCCTGCTGATAGCGTACACTCCGCAAGTTAGCACGTTTCCATCAAGTCATGCTATCTCAAGCGTGGGATGACCTTCAAGTGAATGTATTTCTCATACAACCGCCCGACGCCCCGACTCCCGTGGCGCCCTTGGATTCCGCGCAAGGCGCGCTGGACCCGTTCTCCCCTCCGTGGAATCTGATGTGTCTACAGGCTTTTCTGCAAAGGCACACGCGTCACATCAGCCGCTTTATTGATTGCCGGCTCCTGACGGATCTCGAACCGGAACTGATCCGTCGACTTGAAGAACTTGAACCGCCGCGCGTGCTGGTCATCAATTGTCCCACGCTGGCTCTCGGCCAAGTCGCCGCCGTGCTCGAAATCGCAAAACGGAATTTCCCCGCCATGCGGACCGTATTGTGCGGGGAATATCCGTCAACCTTCCCGGAACACGTCTCGGAAATACCGCGCGCGGATTTCGCTCTGGCAGGCGATCCGGAGCCTATTCTGCGGAATCTATTGGATTATCTTGATATTCCACAACGCCTGCGCCGTACGCCCGGCCTGATCATGGAAGGCAGCCTGAATCCTAAACCGTACCGGTTACCGCGACTGGCCGGACTCGCGCTCGCCGACTGGAAAGACATCTTCTGGAACGAATACACGCAGATTCTTCACACGCGCGCATGCCGCGCGGAAGCGCGGATGACACGCGGTCATACCGGTAATCCGGGCGACCGCGCCTATGGCGACGCCGGTTCTGGTCTCCGCCAATGGCCCATGGATCGGTTTGCGAACCTTGTGAGTCAATGTTCCCACACGGAGATCAAGGAAATCGTCTTAACCGATCCGCCCGCTTTTTGGACGCCGGACCGCTTACGAGAGTGGGTTCAGGCGCTGTTGTATATACGCAACCTGCAACCGTGGAGCCTTTCCATTCTTCCCATGACGCTGGATGACGAATTGGTGAAGGATCTCCGCGCCACGCGTTGCGTTCGCGTGGAAGTGATCTTTCCGTCATGCGATCGCGGCGTACTGGCCGAATACGGGATCAAGCTGGACTGGAAAGAGCCTGCGCGAACGTTTCGCGCCCTCACGGATGCGGGAATACGCGTATACCCGCGCTATTGGATCGGCGGTCCGGAAGAGCATCGGGGCGAGCCCGAACGGATTACACAGACGATCAACCGTTTCGGTCTATGCGATTACCGCGTTGAGCCCTTTCCCCTGGTGATCGACTCCCCGCTTTACGAACAGCAACTGAATCAGGGCACCGTGCCGCTCCTGGACGAATGGATCAAATGGGCGCGGGAACCCTGGATCATGGAACGCCCCGTACCCTTATGGGGCGGGCGCGATAATGTAGATATCCTGTACCGGGACCTCAAAATGATTCACGGATGGCTGCAGCGCAGTCCGGGCATGATCTGGGCGCGCCTTCGGACTTTGCTGCGGTCCAAGAACTGGATAGAAACCCTGGAAGACAAGGCGATAGCGTTTCTGCAGCGAAACCGCAAACCGACGCAACTCTGATTAGAGCACTTTAAAGAAAAGTGTAGCCGCCGTCGTAAGACGGTGGATAGATTGACCACCGGATACCGCTTCCACGCTGTTACC
>SLGY01000107.1 GCA_007136425.1 Kiritimatiellia bacterium | reverse complement strand
TCGTGCTTCGGATTTGATTCGGGCTTCCTCCTACGCCGCAGCGGCTCCGGCGGACAAGTGGGTCTTTCGTCATTCGTCATTGATGGACAATGCGTTGCGTGTATACACGAATCAGCCCTGATAGATTCCTGTTCTTGCTTTAAATCCGTTCCCTTTTAATGGTATAGGCAGTCCTTAAATTCAATTTCATCCCATGCACTATTTCCCGCGTTTATGCCGAATGATTGCCGCGTCCGCCGTGGCCAGTGTGTCCTTTGCTCTCCCCTGCCTTCCCGGCCGGACAGACGCACACGCCGGAAACGAGCGGTTAAACGCAAGGAAGAACACGTTGGTGGAAGAAATGGACAACTACCACAAAGCCATTTCCCATGGCGTGGTCAACACGGCGAACCGCATCGACGCCTTTTTCGCCGATGACCGAGTGCTGGAAGAATCCGAGGATACCCAGGTCCGGGTCCGCAGCGCCGTGCGGTATGAAGATGGCAAGGACCTGACATTGCGGACAAGCCTCCAGGGACGCTTTACCATGCCCCATATGAGAGATCGTTTCCAGTTGATCTTTGATACCGACGAACGAGAAAGGGACATCAAAGACGAGCTTCGCGAAACACCGGATGTAACCGATGACGATAGGAGCGTATTGACGGGTATCCGCTATATCCTCCGCCAAACACGCCGCAGCCGTGTGAACCTGGACGGAGGTCTGCGATGGCGGGGCGGCCCAGTGCCTTTCGCCCGTATTCGTGGACGACGCACATTGACCTATGAACATTGGGCCGTACGATTTACGCAATTGTTCTTCTGGTTCGAGGACCGAGGCTTCGGAGAACGAACCACCGTGGATTTTGAGCGTTGGCTGGACGATACGCATTTCTTCCGCGCCACACCTTCCATGACCTGGTCGGAAACCAGTCGCGGCGTAGATTTGAAGCAGAGCGTCAGCATCTTTCATTTTCTGTCCGAGGACACCATGCTCGGATTCTCTCTGTCCGCGGATGGATACACCCGGCCTTCGGCCAAAGTCGACACGTATGCGGCGACATTCCGATGGCGGCAACGCAGTCACAGGGATTGGATGTACTATGAAATCGCACCCAGCCTGGCATTCCCGCGCGAGAACGACTTCGAATTTACACCGATTCTTACCCTGAAGCTGGAAGTCCTGTTCGGGAATCCGCGTTAGCGGCGTTTAAGAGCGTGAACGGATGCTCTTCCTTTGCCCCTTTCTCGAGCTCCGGACGACGCGTTCCGTCATTCCATCGGGCTTGCCCCGTCGTCTTTTCCGAGCCGGCGCCTTATCCGTCGCACCACGCAATTCATGCAACTGATCCCGCAAGATGGCCGCCCGCTCGAATTCCAAGGCTTCCGCCGCTTCCAGCATTTCGGCTTCCATTTCCCGGATGACAGCCTGCACGTCGTAATCTTCACCCGCTTCGCGCAATACGGCTAGATCCGGCTCGTCCGGTTGCTGCTCCTTTATCGTGGCCAACCCATCCGCAATGCTTTTCCGGATCGCTTGCGGTGTAATGCCGTGTGCCTCGTTGTAGGCTTCCTGAATCCGGCGACGTTCCCGCGTCACGTCCAGCATGCGTTGCATGGAGTCGGTCACATGATCCGCATACATTAACACCCGCCCATCGATGTGGCGCGCCGCCCGGCCCGCCGTTTGAATAAGAGAGGTTTCTGAGCGCAGGAACCCCTCCTTGTCGGCGTCCAGAATGGCCACTAGCGCGACTTCGGGAAGATCCAACCCTTCGCGCAACAGATTGATCCCGATCAAGCAATCGAAATCCGCCTTGCGCAATTGGCGCAGAATCTCTACCCGCTCGATGGCATCGATATCCGAGTGCAGGTACCGGACGCGCACATGGAGACGTTGCAAGTATTCGGAAAGATCTTCCGCCGTTCGCTTCGTCAAGGTGGTCACGAGCACTCGTTCCTGTCGCTCAGCGCATTGACGTATTTCTTCGATCAAATCATCGATCTGATGCTCCAGCGGGCGAACTTCCACCACCGGATCCAATATCCCCGTCGGCCGGATGACCTGTTGAACCGGTTCGCCTGCCAGATCGCGTTCCAAGGGTCCGGGTGTAGCGGACGTAAACAGCATTTGCCCGGTAACAGACATGAATTCGTCATAGTCAAGCGGGCGATTATCCAGCGCGGAAGGGAGCCGGAATCCGTGTTCGACCAGCACCATCTTTCGCGCCCGATCCCCGTTGAACATCCCGCGCACCTGCGGGAGGGTCACATGCGATTCGTCGACGATGGTAAGGAAATCCCGTTGAAAATAATCAAGCAGACAGGCGGGCCTTTCTCCAGCATCTCTGCCCGCCAGATGGCGACTGTAATTTTCGATTCCCTGGCAGTAGCCCAATTCCTTGAGCATCTCCATGTCGTACTGGGTACGCATCCGGATACGCTGCGCTTCAAGCAGTTTGTTTTGCTTTTCGAACCATCGGACCCGTTCTTCCATCTCGGCCTTGATCAATTCGATGGCTGATTCGATCTTTTTATAAGGCATCACGAAATGTTTTGCGGGCGAGATCAGGGCCCGCTCGCATTCCGCCTCTGCATGCCCGGATACGGGATCGACCCGGCGAATTCGTTCCACCTCATCACCGAAAAAGTCGATGCGGATCGCCGTTTTTGCATAGGAAGGATAGATATGAAGCGTATCGCCCCGCACACGGAACGTGCCGGGCGCCTGTTCCATGTCATTGCGCGTGTATTGGATCTCTACCAGTTTCTGCAAGACATGATCCCGGTCCACCTCCGCGTGTTTATCCAGTGCAACAACCATTTCCCGGTAATCCTCCGGTGATCCCAATCCGTAGATACAGGAAACGGAAGCCACAATGACGACGTCTTCCCGGTTCAGTAATGCGTCCGTCGCGGCCAGACGCAGGCGTTCGATCTCTTCGTTGATAGAGGCATCCTTTTCGATAAACGTATCGGTTTGCGGGATGTAGGCTTCGGGCTGATAATAATCGTAATAGCTGATGAAATACTCGACGGCGTTGTGGGGGAAAAAGGATTTCAATTCGCTATAGAGCTGTGCAGCCAAGGTCTTGTTATGCGAGACAATCAGCGTGGGTTTCGCCGCGTGCGCGATGACATTGGCCATGGTAAACGTCTTCCCGGATCCCGTAACCCCTTCCAGAGCGGTATGGGTTTTGCCGGCGTCCAAGGCGCCGCAAATACGTCGAATGGCCTCGGGCTGGTCCCCGGTGGGCTCGAATTCGGATGTTAGGCGAAAAAGAGGTTCACTCATGACAGGCTGCACCATAAGCCGGTCATCTCTCCGAATCAACGCCACAATCCCTGCTTTCGGTAACGGGAAGGTGTATGCCGTCAAACGCCTTGCAACCCGGCGAAATTTGGGGCTTCGTGCAGGAAAGGGTTGCGGAATAGTGGGCCTTCGTAGTATATCATCAGCTCGGCATTGAGATTGTGAAGGGTTGCACCGCGCCTGAAAAGGAGTAGGCTACCCGCCCAACGTACCCGTAGCTCAACTGGATAGAGCACCTGACTACGGATCAGGAGGTTGAAGGTTCGAATCCTTCCGGGTACGCCATTCCTACAATGCCCACTCCCGGTAAAGTATCCCCACGAGCGGCCCTTCCGCTTCTCATAGTTGACAATTAGCGCCTTGATTTTCTCACAACTGAATGCTCGACATCGACTTGGCTGCATCAAAACAATTATTTCTTGTCCTTTTTTGGGTGAGGAACCGTCACAGATTCTGGCTTTACCTGTTTCTACGCCATAGGTTATAAATAATGTTCCGTCCCGCCTCTTTTGACAGGCCTATTTCTGTCATAAAGTGGCATACATCCTGCTTTTATGGCATGTCGGTATGGAGGATATATCGGGCACGTACGGTCGAGGGGGCCGGATATGCCTGAATTATCGATTGCGGCGGGTCGTCTATTCCCTTCCCGACACGACCAAGACGGCTCGCCGAACAAAGAGCCCTCATTCTCCTCTGGAGGATGAGGGCTCCTCTGTTCCGTCATAGCCGCAATGCTTGACGTCTAATGCAAGCGTTGTCGGACCCGATGTTCCCGCGCGAACGGGCTGATCAGTCCCATGCGATGATCCGTAAACGCAGGAACAGGGCTTCTTTCGTGCCTGTGACGGGAATGCGTACCCGCACGATTTCCGTTAGACCGTCTCCGGATGGTTCCGGCGTGGGCCATTGTACACCGGGCAGCGTCTCGATTGCCGACCAACCCGCGTCCAGTTCATGTGCATACTCAACGCGATACAGAACACTTCGTTCCTCATGAAGGAGCCGCCGATAGGCATAGTCGATATAGGAGGTCTCTCCTGTCCCGACCGGTTCGATCACCGGGACACCCGTTTCAGGCGGGTCATTCAAGTCCAGGCCCAACGCGTACCGGGCGAGGTTGGGCATACCGTCGCCTTGCGGATCCGCCGTTGGACCGCTGATCGATGGATTCGCCAGTTCTTCGGGATCGAAGTTCCGCGCCAGCCATCCTTCATAAGGCAATTGCCCCTCGGCGAAACGGATGCGCATTACGCGACCGGTTACCCTGCCTGAGTCGAAGACCGCTATATCCGGGACCGTGTCCACAACCGGGGTCAATGGCCCATTGTACGCCGAATAGAATGCGCCATCGATCCAGGTATCGCCCGACGGGTCGGCAACATAATACTCAAATGTGGCGTTGGTCATTGCAGCCATAAAGTCTTCTTGTCTGTCGGTAAAGAAACCCGCTCGAAAGACGTCATTCGAGTCAAACGCGTGCCCATCGAAATAAAGCCGCACGTTATTCATCG
>SLGY01000125.1 GCA_007136425.1 Kiritimatiellia bacterium | reverse complement strand
GCCACCACCGGGTTCAGCCCCTCCAGCATCACGTTCAGCAGCTCGGCCGCCGTGGTGAGCGGGCCGCCAGCTGCCCCGCGCTCTGCCGCCCCACGCTCTGCCGCCGCCCCGCGCTCCGCCGCCGCGCCCGGGGCGGGAAAAACAGGGCCGAGGGCCCAGATAGCCGCAGCGGCAATAAGCACAAGCGCCGCCAGCCCGCAGAGCCGAATAAACTGTCGTAGAACTGTGTGAACCCGCACCCGTGTACCTCCAGCCAAATAACAATGCAAAGCGCGGGCCAACTGCACCGGATGCGGCCAAAGCCGCCCAGATGCAACCCAGGCACACAGCGTGAGGAGAAAAAATGGGGTATGGGACGGGTTTTACGGGGTGCGTTCGGTTCTCAGAAGCTTAAGGGGTAGTGCTTCAGAAGGCTGTGTGTGCAGGCGCGTAACTGGGGTTACACAGCTTGCTTAACTGTGGTTACGCGGGAATGTGGTTACGTGGTTACGCGGAAACCCAGGGATTCATGAGCTCGACACCGGTGTCCTCATAGTCACGCATGTTCCGGGCATGACTGCATCTGAAGGCTGTGGCTTAAGCGCCTCCGAAACCACACATGTATCAAGCAGGATCATAGATCTATACTTCTTCCGGCATCGCGCGAGCGCTCAATAGGTAACTCCACCCGAGGCGCCGCGAGCAGGAACTCACTCAGCCGTTGTGCTGGCGCCCGCAGGCGCTCATACTCGGACACCGGTAACACTACCACCGCCGGACGGCCATGCCGGGTTACCAACTGTGCCCCCTCGGACAAGGTGCAGTTCACCAGCTCACTAAAACGAGCCTTTGCATCCTGCAGCGACCATGTTTTGTCGACACTACTCATACATAAATAGTATACAGACTAGTCGGACTAGTCAAGAATTAAGCGTCGAAAAGTGTTACAGGAAGACATTAAGAAGCGTGCTGCAGATACTCAGCCCAGATCACCACCATCTCTACCTCGCGGGCGCACGTAGCTGCGCACAGATCCTGCGGGGCGGCCGGAGCGCAGCCGCCGCTCAACCAGGCTCACGGAGCTTTGAAAATGTTCCGGTGGAATGCGCCGACGTTCAATGAGGGCCTCCTCTTCCTGGACACGCAGCCGCTTTCGAGGTGAGAGCGGCCCCAGCAAGAGCGCCTCATCCGGTGGCTCCAGCAGCACCGCGCACATGGCAAGATCGCGGTCGGTGCACCCCATAAGGTTGTTTTGCAGATGTACCGGAGGGAGGCTCCGGAGCAGGGTAAGAAGAATGCTGGTCGATGTCTTCATGAGGGCCCCTTTGCGCCGGGTCCGGGCCAGCCCCGTTCACCTGGCCGGGTCATTGTAATGTACGGCTTCCCTTCTCTGTACGTCGATATCGTTGCTTGCTGCTCCGTGGTTTGTCGGGGTTTGTCCGTTCTACCAGGCCAGCCTCCAGCGTGGGAACAAGATAGACCGTTCGGAAGTGTTCTTCATCCTTGAGACCAAGCCGGTCCATGATCTCCTTGCGGCTTAACTCCCCAACCAGCGCCGACAGCAGCCGCGCCTCCGGCGACACTTCCGGGGTGACTTCCGGGGTGACTTCCGGGGTGACTTCCGGGGTGACTTTACGTTTCACGAACTGAACCTGGAAAGCAGATCCAACTTCCTGAAGTACAAGGTTGCAGTTACCATGGTCTTCTATCTCCCGGCGAATGCGCTGAATGCCGGTTCCCCAGGACTCTATCAGCCCAAGATCCTTAAAAATGGGCGCCAGAACACGGTTACGGATCTCCGAGCGACCGGTACCAAGATCCTCCGGAGCAAGACTGTCCGGCAACGCGCCGGGGCTGGTAATCTCCAACATGTCGTCAAATATTGCAACCTTAATATCGCTACCGACAATGCGGTAGTCGCGGTGAACCACGGCATTTGTGATTGCCTCACGCAAAGCCTCCAGAGGATACTCCCATGTATCCTTCCGATATACCTCGCCGATGGTTGAGCCAAGGGCAATGTTACGTTTGATAAAGGCAAGGGTTGGCTCAACCAGGGCGAAAACAGGCCCCTCAATGGTTGCCTGGTCAAGAAAGACATCAGGTGTTTTTCCCTTGAACCGCGCGCACTCAATCTTTGCATACGGAAAACACCGACGTCGCGCTAATCCACCAGACAAGAGAACGGCGGCGTTGGTTGAAACGGCGTCACTGCGTGATTCACGGGCAAGCCCAAGCTTCTGATATCCTGCCAGCTCAAGCACTCTCCCGGTCGCACCTTGGTACGCGGTGCTGAACTCAACTAAGTCGATATCGTCCCATGCCACATCAACACGTATCTCTTGGTCAAAAGCCACTCCCGCAGACTCACGCTCCAATGTCGCCACCACATGAGGTGATGCCCGGCGGTTGACCGAACCAACCCGGACGTAGCATCCATCACGCAGGCCTTTATCCTTCAGGTAGTACGGCTTATGGCTGCCGGGATAGATCTCGACAACAAGAATGGATTTCCCCTCCACATGCTGAATGTACACCTCAGGAATAATTGCTGGCGCACAGCGGTCAACTATGTGGTTGATGACACGTTCTTCCAACCGAAATAGCTCCGAGTCGGCAACACCAACGATTGAGCGTGGTTCGCTGCGAAGACCGAACACAATCTTTCCACCGGCACCGTTTGCAAACGCCACAGCTGTTTTTGCAATTGTGTCGCTGCCGGGCCATGATTCCTTAAACTCCAGGCGCCGCGATTCAGGCTGCATCCAGAACGGAGCTGGCCGTGCCTGCGCTTCGTGCCGTGCACGACGCGTATCCCCACGGCCATATTCATCTGCGGTTTCCGCGGCAGCCAAGGCCTCTATATCTACAGTGTAGCCGAGCTCTTGCACATTCAGGTGTCTATCTATGCGGCGTTGCTGCGTTGGGCCAATGAGCTCACGTCGTTCTGCGTACAAGGCACTGAAGTTCTGCTTGTTGGCCATGAGCCGAATCAATGAAGAGTGCGCAGTTGTTGGGAGTTCTCCCCGCTCATAGGTAGCAATGGTACCCTCGCCCAGCCCCAGAATAAGGCCAAACGGTTTCTGCCCTGCCCCGTAGATCCCGCGAATGGCCCGAATCTCATCCGGAGTCACCAAGCTACGGGTGGATATCTCTGTTCCGCATACGGTACACACAGAAACCTCATGGCGGGCGGCAATGCTCTGCGCATGGTAGGTATATGGTTCTTCTCTTGAGTCTACTCGTGCCGGTTGAGTGCGCCCGCAGTTGGGGCACATACTATTCGTCTTCATACCACGCCCAGACACCGCACCAAGTTCGTACTGTGCAGCGCACTATTTGCAGAGTAACAGAAGTTTCGGTATTAATCAATACCGATTTTGGTAAGTGTTTGCATATTGGCCAACTACTGCAAATGCCGCAGCACCGACTCAAGGGTAGCCTCAGGCTCTATGATCTCATCAAGTGCAGCCTGGAGTTTCTCCGGGTCGGCGACAGCCTGAATGCACTCACGCTCTGCATTCGTCACACTGAACTTGCGCTCAACCTGTCGCAGGAGAGTCTTCGTAAGGCCCTGTTCCAAGCCCTGTTCCAAGCCCTGCTCCAAGCCTTGCTCAATGCCTTGTTTGAGAACTTCTTGTCTGCGTGCTTCTGCCCATGAAATCATTGTGTTCCCCATCTCAGTATACCCCTTCTTTTTCAGTGCCGCCAAGAGTTCATTTGTGTTGTCCTGCCTCCCGTTCTGCAGGTAGCGCAAGGTTGTGTTCCTGAACTCCGCTGGCAACTCCGGGTCAGCAAGCAAGCGCACCAGCTCAAGTACACCCTTCTTTCCCAGCTTACGGCTTGCCGCATACATTGCCTGTAGCGCGGTGCGTGTGACCGGGCCGCCTACAAAAGAATCACTCATACCAAGCCCCACGTCAAACACCAGGTAGCGGAAATGCGCAAAGCGGTTCATCTGCACCGCCGCCTCACCGCTGAGCCCCATTGCAGACTCAAGCTCGGTGGCAGCACTCCAAGGCCCCGGCCCGTTGTACACCACTACCGCGACCACCGGCGCCGGGACGCTCAGGCGCTTGCCGCGTTGCGTCCCGGGCCGTCGTTCACTGACCCGGTTGGCCATATGCTCAAGCACCGCTGCGTGGTAACGCATGAGCTGGAATATGGTGCGTCTCTCGTTGCGGGCCTTGTGCTCAAACAGCAGATACACACCAAGCTCGGCTCCGCTTGCGGTACGCAGTACCACCAGGAGGTCGGTACGGTGTTCACGCAGCTTTTCATCTACAAAGCTCTTGCTGCTTGGCTCTACCGAGACCACCGGGTCATGCCCCAGGCCTGTGCCCAGCTCGTCAGCCGCGCTGGAGCCAGCACCCGCCCCAAGGCCGCTGAGTTCCGGCGCTACCAGGTTCAGCACCAAGTCCCGCATGGGCTCAGGCTGGGTGAAGACATGCCGAAAGTAGCGGTCATGCGGCGTGGGTTCTGCCCGGGTTTCCGGCCCGGCCTTGTCGGCCCGCCGCTCGGCCTGCCCTCGCCTCGCACGGTGCTCTTCAGATTCGTTTTGTTCCTTTATGGTATGTCCCCTTACAGGGTATTACCGCGAAATCTTCATGCTGATTCTTCAAACGGAGAAGAAGTTTGAAAAAGGTGCCGAGATACGGTCTCGTTCTCGCGACGCCGATTGCTCAGTATCCCATAGATCCACAGCACGCTGTGCGTTCAGCCAGAACTCGGCGGAGTTGCCAAACAATCTCGATAGCCGCAGCGCCATCTCGGGACTCACGGATCGGCGTTCACGAATGAGTTCATTTACCGATTGGCGGGAGACGCCCAACGCCTCCGCG
>SLGY01000100.1 GCA_007136425.1 Kiritimatiellia bacterium | reverse complement strand
TCATGGTACCGCGCGGGCCCGATGACGTCGGGATGCTGATGCGCAGGAACATGGCGTTCGGCCATCGACGGTTGAGTATTATCGATTTATCCGTCCACGCCCAGCAACCGATGGTCGATAATCTGTTGGGACTTGGCATCGTTTATAATGGCGAGATCTACAATTATCGCGAGCTGCGGGACGAATTGATCGCCAAAGGCTATTCCTTTTTCTCGCACGGTGATACCGAAGTGATCCTGAAAGCCTATCACGCGTGGGGCGACGACTGTGTGAAGCGATTCTACGGGATGTTCGCGTTCGTGTTGTGGGAGCGCGATTCGGGTCGAGTCTTTTGTGCGCGCGACCGGTTGGGGATCAAACCGTTCTATTACGTCAACAGCAAGACGGGTTTCCGTTTCGCTTCATCGTTGCCGGCCCTGCTGCAAGGCGGAGACGTGGACACGTCCATCGATCCGGTGGCGTTGCATCATTACATGAGTTTTCACTCGGTGGTCCCGCCCCCGCACACGATTATCAAGGGCATCCGCAAGCTTCCTCCGGCAACCACGCTGGCCATCGAGCCGAACGGACAGCGCCGCGAACGCGTGTATTGGGAGGTTCCGTACGGTCCGCAGGCGGGCGACGAGGATCGCACGTTCGAAGAGTGGCAGGATTTGACGTTGGACGCGCTGAGAAAGGCCGTGGAACGCCGTCTAGTCGCGGATGTGCCGGTGGGCGTGTTGTTGTCGGGGGGCGTCGACTCCAGCCTGATCGTCGGATTGCTGGCCGAAGCCGGGCAGCATGGGTTACAGACGTTTTCGATTGGATTCGAATCGGTCAATGACGAGAAGGGCGACGAGTTTGACTATTCGGATATCATTGCCGAACGTTTCGAGACCACGCACCACAAGATTCAAGTGGACGCCCGCCGGACGTTGCCTTCAATGGAAGCCTGCGTGCGCGCCATGTCCGAACCCATGGTCAGCCACGACGTCATCGGCTTCTTCCTGCTCTCGCAGGAGGTGGCCAAACACGTCAAGGTCGTGCAGAGCGGGCAGGGGGCCGACGAAGTGTTCGGCGGATATCATTGGTATCCGCCGATGCTGACGAGCCGCGATCCCGTCAGCGATTATGCCGAGGTGTTTTTCGATCGTGACCACGCGGAGTTTGCCGAGGCCGTGGCGTCGCCTTATGTCGACCGGGATTTCAGCCGCGCATTTGTGGAAGCCCATTTCAAGCGGGGCGGCGCGCCGACCGGCGCGGACCTGGCGTTGCGGATTGATACGCATGTGATGTTGGTGGACGATCCGGTCAAGCGCGTGGACAACACGAGCATGGCCTGGGGTCTGGAGGCGCGCGTTCCGTTTCTGGATCATGACGTGGTTGAGCTGGCTGCGCGCATGCCCGCGCCGCTGAAGATTGATCAGGGCGGCAAATACATTCTGAAGGAATCCGCGCGCCGCGTCATCCCCGCCGAAGTCATTGACCGGCCCAAAGGCTATTTCCCGGTGCCGGCCCTGAAGTATTTGCGCGGGGACTATCTGAACTGGGTTACCGATATTCTGAATCAACCGGCGGCGCGCGAACGCGGGGTCTTTAACCGTGATTATGTGGACGGGTTGTTGAAGGACCCGGAAAATCACATTACGCCGTTGCGCGGATCGAAGCTCTGGCAGATTGCGCTGTTTGAGTATTGGTTTCAAACGCATGGGCTGCGCTAGCCGGCCATGCTCATGTGCGCCCGCAAGAATCTGAGAGGACGAATGAATTGCCACACTCACGGGGAGGCGAACGAGCATGGGCAATAGGCGAACACTGAAACACCGGATTGAACGATCCAGCGCCGCGTCCGTACGCAGTTGGGAGCGGCCCTCCGCGCCCATGGCGAAGAAGATGAAATCGGACGCGATCCTGCACTTGGGGTGGGGGCGCCTCGTGTTCGCGCATACGTTCGAAAATCAACGCGATATAGCGGAGCTGTTACAGCACGAAAAGGCCGGCGAACGGGATGTGGCCTTCTATGTGCGTGATCCGCATGTGGTGCTCTCGTTCGCGCCGCAGGAATTGTTTCTGGACCCGTCGCATACCTACCGTATCTGGTTGACCCAGTATCGCTCTGGTCGTGCGCGTCCGAAAGGGATTGTCATTCGCCGGCTCCACGCGAAATCCGATATCGACGGGATCAACCGGATCTATGCCGCCCGGCAGATGGTGCTGGCCGATGAGGACTATCTCTGGGCGCATTCCCGTTCGCGTGTGTTGATGTACATCGTCGCGGAGGATACCGAGACGGGCGCAATCGTCGGGACGGCGGCGGGCGTGGATCATACCTTGTTTTTCCACGATCCGGAAAATGGTTCAAGTCTGTGGTCGCTGGCCGTCGACGCGCAGGCCCCGCACCCCGGGGTCGGCGAAGCGCTGACGCGGTTTCTGGCGGAACATTATCTTGCGCTCGGCCGTTCGTACATGGATCTCTCCGTGATGCATGATAATGCGCAGGCCATGCAGTTGTATGAAAAGATCGGGTTCAAACGGGTGCCGGTATTCTGCATGAAACATAAGAACCCGTTCAACGAACCGCTTTACGTATCTCCGGCGCCTGAAGAGAACATGAACCCTTACGCGGAGATTATTGTGCGGGAAGCGCGCCGGCGCGGTATTGCCGTGGAGATTCTCGACGCCGCCAACGCCTATTTCGTATTAAGCTTTGGCGGCCGCTCCATTGTGTGCCGGGAATCATTGACCGAGCTGACGTCAGCGATCACCATGAGCTGGTGCGATAACAAACAGGTAACGCTACGCCTTCTGTCGAATCACGGATTGAAGGTCCCGGAACAGTTGGCGGCGGGCGAGGGCGACGAGCGCGCGGCGTTTCTGAAAAAACATCGGCGGGTGGTGGTCAAGCCCGTACGGGGCGAACAGGGGCAGGGCATATCCGTCGGAATCACCACCCAGGCCGAATTGGATAAGGCCGTGCGGCGCGCGAAACAGTTTTGCGATCAGGTGATTATCGAGAAGATGGTGAAGGGCAAGGATCTGCGGATCATTGTGATCGCCAACAAGGTCGTGGCCGCCGCGATACGCAAACCCCCAACGATCGTGGGCTCGGGCCAGCATACGGTGAAGGACTTGATCACCAAACTCAGCCGTCGCCGCACGGCCGCCACGGGCGGTGAGAGCCGTATTCCCATGGATGACGAGACCAAGCGTTGCGTCGCGGAGGGCGGATATGCCATGGACACGGTGTTGCCGTCGGGCAAGAAGCTGGCCGTACGGAAGGCCGCGAACCTGCATACCGGCGGTACGATCCATGATGTGACCGACGAATTGCATCCCGATCTGGCGAAAGCGGCCGAACGCGCTGCGCGCGTCCTGAATATTCCCGTGGTCGGCCTTGATTTTATCGTGCCGAAGGTAGACGGTGCGGATTATGTTATTATCGAGGCGAATGAACGGCCGGGGCTGGCCAATCACGAGCCGCAACCGACGGCGGAACGGTTCATCGATCTGCTGTTTCCGCAGAGTTGTTGATGGAGGAACAGGACGTGAGCAAGACCGAAACGACGATTGATCTGGGTTATCTTACGGGGATGCTGCGGCAATTGATAGAGATTCCCAGCCCTTCGGGCTATACCGACAGCATTGTACATTTTGTCGGCGAAGAACTGGAACGGTTGTCCGTCCCGTTCGAACTGACGCGGCGCGGCGCGATTCGGGCCGTCCTGAAAGGGGAACAGGAGACGCCGGGCCGCGGGATCGTGGCCCATTTGGATACGCTGGGGGCCATGGTCAAGAAACTCAAATCCAACGGACGCCTGGAAGTGGCCCCGGTTGGAAACTGGTCCAGCCGCTTTGCCGAGGGCGCCCGTGTCACCGTGTTTACCAGCGAGGGCAAGACCTGTCGGGGAACCATCCTGCCTCTGAAAGCGTCCGGACATGCGTACGACAAGGAGATCGATACACAGCCCGTCGGCTGGGACCATGTCGAAGTGCGGGTGGACGAATTCAGTGACAACGCCGATGACCTGCTGCAAATCGGTGTCCGGGTCGGTGATTATGTTGCCGTTGATCCGAACTATGAGCTGTCCGATAACGGGTTCATTAATTCGCGGCATTTGGACAACAAGGCGGGCGTCGCCTGTATGCTGGCCGCCGCACAGGCGCTGCGCCAGAGCGGCCACGTGCTGAATCAGAGTTGTTATCTGCTCTTCACCATCTTTGAGGAAGTGGGTAGCGGCGCCTCGTCCATCCTGCACGGCGATATCGCCGAGATGGTCAGCATCGATAATGCGACGGTGGCGCCGATACAAAACTCGCTCGAGGCGGGCATCACCATTTGCATGATGGATTCGAGCGGGCCGTTCGATTACCACCTTACGCAACGTTTGATCGATCTCTGCGATGCCAACGAACTCAAGTACAGCCGCGACATTTTCAACCATTACCGTTGCGACGCCGCATCCGCCGTGGAAGCCGGTAACGATATCCGTACCGCGTTGGTGTGTTACGGAGTGGACGGCTCGCACGGGTACGAGCGTACGCACCAGTTTTCGCTTTTCGAGCTGACCAAGCTGCTCGCCTACTATATCCGTGGCGAATCCATCGTGAAGCGCGACCGGTACGATCTCGGTCCGATGAAAGGGTTTCCCACCCAGCCGTTGCCGGAGATTTCGATTGGGTAGGCGTCGGGCCATGCGGCGTTTTTGCGCAGCCACCGGCGTGGCCATCGCCCTGCTGGGGTGTGCGCGCGAGTCGCCGTTGGACGACTTGCCCGACATCCCCGACGAACCCGTCGTCGGGGGGACATTGACGGTGGCCGTTCAATCTGACGGGCGCACGCTGGATCCGCATCGCGCCACGGACGCCGGCTCCATGCGCTTGATCGAAAACATGTACGGTACCCTCATGCGGTACACGGAAATCTATGGCGAGGTGGAACCGTATCTGGCCGAGTCGGTGACGCTTTCCGAAGACGAAACCACCTACACCTTCCGGCTGCGCGACGATGTAACGTTTCATGGTTCG
>SLGY01000058.1 GCA_007136425.1 Kiritimatiellia bacterium | reverse complement strand
TCACGCGGCAAACCGTACTGCTCGCGATAATCGGGATCATCGACCGCGAAAATGGGCGAGTTGGCGAAAACGGAAATGCTGTCGCGAGAACCCAGTTGGCCGTCCTGGCCGCGCAATAACTGTTCCAGATACACGCGCATGAGCCGGTAACGCACGTTGCGATCGCCGCCGCTGGGCGATTTGGCGTCGATCAGCAGGCGTACTTCCACGCCTTCTGCGGCGCGCTCAATAAGGGCGTCCACGATGTCGGGTAAGTTGATCTCATAAAGCGCAATGTCGATCCGATGTCGCGCCTGCCGGATCCGATCGATGATGCGTTCTTCCAGGTTGATGCGATGATTGGCCTCGTTGTTTTCAAGCGCCAATTCAGTAAGGGCCTTCTGGTTGAAGAACACGTTGATGGTATTTTCGTCATGATAGACGTGGTACAGATACTGATTATCCGAGTCGGGCGGATTCCTGAAGCCCGGGGTTCCGTATCCGTAGTCGTAACGGACGGTGGAGGTTTTCCAACTGTCCGTGCGATCGCCCTCTGTATAGGGATGCAGGCGTTGCATGGTGGCGTAGGTGTCGGCACAACCGGCATGCCAACCGGACACCCGGTCGATCAGCCGCCCGCCTGCGTCGTGGAGGCTCAGGACCTCCCCGCCCGGTGAAAGTGTGCCGGTGAAGGTGTGATGAACCGGGATGCCGGCGAGGTGTTCGGCGTCGCTCGCCGCCAGCAGCAGCGTTTGTCCCGGAGCCAACCGGCCGGAAAGGTCGCCGGCCACGGAACCGCTTTCCGTGCCGAGGTTCCAGCCGTCCAAATCCACGTATTCTTCGCCCGAATTATATAGCTCCACCCATTGCTCTGAGGGGGATTGGGCGGTACCCATCCACGCAATTTCATGAATGATGACCCGTGCCAGCACACTTGCCGGAACGGTGAACGTCAAGCACAGCGCAAGGAAAGCCGCATTGAATATTCGTAATTGGGGGAAAGAATTCATTCGCACTGCCACGGTTTGCCAGTTGGGCTCATGCCCGTCATGGAAACCCTTATGTGAAGGTAATTATGGCGCGTTATTTGAGATTATTTCATAGGGTTTTGTTGCTAATTACCCTTACTCCAACGTGATAAGGTACGCAAATCGCGGCAAGTTGTCAACAGCTTGTCAACAAATTTGTAACAGGGGCAAACCTCGCACTTGAATGCCGCGTTGCTCCATTTTCCGACGCGCCGGTTTCTGCACACTATGTCGAACAAATCAACACTTCCTGACAGCGGCTACGAAGAAGAATGGCTGTAGCCGCGCCCGTGAGGGCGTGGAAAGGCGTCACGAGGAGTCTTTCGAAGGGCTGCTAGTGTCCCGAGTCATTGATTTACTGTAAAACGATTCAGATCGATACATCACGCATTCTCTCGTAGCTCCCATTTTCAATGGGAGCAAATGCGCCGATTGGAAATCGGCGCTACGGATACTTGCCAACCGTATGTAATACAGATTACTTCTGAGTCACCACACTAGTGTGGTGTCAGGTCACGATCGACCTTCAGGTCTTTGCCGCTGTCGAATTCCAGTGTCTTTTCATTAAGCTCCAGGCGGGCCTTTTGCCCGTCTGAGGTCAGGTGGACACGGGCGTCGGGATGGCGGTGTAACCAGATATTGGCCAGACAGAGGGCTTTTTCGATGCCGTCGCCCCGAGCGAAGTTCCATACCTCGTCCGGTTGGGCCAGACGCGGTCCATCATAAATGGAGGCTTGGTCAAATTCGGTGACGTGCGCGATCATTTGCTCGTCGGACAAGTTCTTGGCGCTCTCGATGGAGACCGGATTTCGTTCCAGGGCCGCCTTGAGGAAAGGCGCCCAGTCGATTCGCGTCATGTCCCGGTGGGCATGGAAGGCGAGGTCGGCGACCGGTTGTTCCGCGCGTATGGATTCGAGATAGGCGAGTATCTCTTCGCGCTCCATGTCCGTATTCAACTCAATAGGCGGCTCCTCGATGAATGTCTTTGACTGGTTGTTGTCGGGGTAGCGCGGGTTGATACGACAGAACGAGATCAGTTTTTCCAGGATTTCTTCCCCGCGCTCGTTGTTGCAGTGAAACTGCTCGCGCAACCGTTTCAGATCCTCGGGCCGGGACAAATCGATTTTGTGTTTCTTGAAGAATTCCTCGAAGATGTTGATCGAGACCCGGTCCGGCAACGGATCGGGATAAAACTCGTCTTCATCGATTTCACAGATCAATTTTTCCCGTGTGCGGTCACTGACGCGGTAGGGACTGTTATGTTCATACGCGTAGAGGCGTTCGGCGGGAATATAGCGCGTCTTCCCGTGGCATTCGCCGACCACTTGAAAGCAGGCCTGCAGGCGGCTTTCCTGGCGCAGGAAGTTGGCGACGATCTCGGCGTTGACGTCGGTGACCAGAAACGATTGGAGCCGGTCCTTGAAATGCCGGTAGGCCTCCTGCCGAATTGTGGCTTCCGGATACATGGAGTGAATGTAGCCGGTGTTATGGGCCACGATGGTGATTTGCTCGTTTCGAATCGCGCGTTGCGCCTTGTAGGTTATTTCCGTGCCGTTGAACCACATGTTCTTGGTCACCACGCGACGGTTGTTGGTCAGGATCCCTTCGCGTACGTCCACGAAGTTCTGCGAGTGGAGGGGCGTGGCGATGAGGTATATCTCTTCCAGAGGAATACGGCATACGATGAACAGCGCGGCCGCGTACAAGGTCGAAAGGGACACGCATTCGCCCGCGCTCCGGGTATAGCCCTGGCGGTAGCGAAAGGCGTCCATGGCTTCGACCGTTTCCGTTTTCCAGTAAGGAATGATGTCCGAAGTATATTTGTCCAACCCGAAATGCCTGCGGATATCGATATCGAAATAGTATTTATCCCCTTCGTAACCGAACAGGGCGTTGCTTTGTCGCAAGGTCTCTTCATCGATGATGTCCTTGAAACGACTCAGTTCCTTGTCTTTTGTGGTCAGCCCCCAGGTATCGAGATCGAGGTTGAACTCGTACTGGTCCATGATGAACTGCTTCAACCGCAGTACGCGACGGTAGGGGGTCATCTTTTCGATGCCCTTGAACCAGGGATCTTCCCGCCATGCCCAGATGCGGGGCGACATGATGTTGGCGAGCAACAAGCTGTAGAGCAGTTCGGGGAAGATGAAAATCTCCATGTCGGACAGCGTGATGGCCGAGGAGCGCTTTTCGAGCGATTCAATGGATTGGGGAGCCGAGGTTTTCATGATTACGATTGATTAATGGTCCTTGTCACTATATTCCTTTAGATAAGTCGCAGGGAACAACCTACTATTACAAGCACTCGCTTCCGGGTGGTGCAATAAAAAGATTGGACGATGAATACGGACGCCGGCAATTCTTCCGAATCGACTCGTAAAGGGGATGTGGCTTCGCTGGTGCTCGATCTTGATTTTGTTCCCGATTGGGCGCGACAGCCTCCCGCACAGGACCCGTACCGGGACCGGGAGAGTGCGCCGGAACGGGAACGGGCTCCCGGGCGGAAAGGCCCGCGCGGGCGCGATCGGCGAGGCGGGGCCGGGCGCGATAAAGCGCGTCGAGAACAAGGCCGGCGTGATCGCGGTCCCCGGGACAAGGGGGGACGACGGCCAGACGACCGTGGCCGGCGGCAAGAGGACCGGGCACGGCGGCCCCGAAGGGGCCCGGACCGGCCCGCGGAGCGGCTTCCGTTCATGGTATCCTTTGTTCCGGAACAGAATCATCTGGCGACGATGGTCGCGGATATCCGGGCCGCCAATCATGCGTTTCCCTTGCCGGAATTGGCGCATCGCTTCTTGAACAGTCCCGATTGGCATCTTGTGAAGTTTGAAGCGCAGAGGTTGCCCGGTGGAAAATATGCCGCGCAGTTATTTCAATCCCGCTGGTCGGGGTTGCTCTTTGTCGAGCGGGCGGAAGCGGTCAAGCAGGTG
This sequence comes from Kiritimatiellia bacterium, assembly GCA_007136425.1. Taxonomy (GTDB): domain Bacteria; phylum Verrucomicrobiota; class Kiritimatiellia; order SLAD01; family SLAD01; genus SKZA01. The sequence goes on along the minus strand of SLGY01000058.1, from coordinate 1,101 downwards.
GCGAGTGAAGCGATGAGCCGCGTATTCAAGCAAGAGGTGGTCCAGCAGGATCCGCCGGCCGGCCAATTTGTTTGTGTGGCGCGTTGCGGGTTGAGCGGGGAACTGCTCGGGCCGCCGAACCACCATGATTACAAGGCGCGCGTCGAAGAATTGCACCGGACGCGTTTCGCCCACATGAGCGTGGACGACTACCGGCGACAGATCGAGACCGTGCACGATCCGGAACTGATTGAGCGCTGGAAAGAAAAGGCTCGGACGCGCACGGTATATCGGTTGCTGGATGCGGGCGATGCGGCGGAGGCGTGGGACGAGGCGCAGGCGCGGGCGTATGTGGAAGAACAGGTCGTCCCGAAAGGGGTGCGTGCCGTGACGCGCGCGGTATTGCCGGGCGATGTAAGCCGCGAAATCCGGGATCCCCGTTTATTGCGCTTGTTGCGGGCGGCCTGGGCGCGCGAACAACGGTTTCCGGTGACGCTCGTCCGCGCGCTGCGCGGAGCGTTCCGGCGTATGGGCCTGCATTTGTTCAATACGAAAGAAGGGGCGACCTTCGTTACGGCCATTCGCCCCCGACCGATCGAGCCGGAGCAGGTGGTGGAAACAATTCGGGAAGTGCTGGAATGGTTAAGGGCGCATCCCGGCTGTACGCGGCACGAACTCATTCACGCCATCCGGCCGACGGCCGGCGAAGATCCGTCGCGAATCGGCGAGGTCCTGCAACCCTTGACGTGGCTGGTGGAGAAGGGGCACGTCATAGAATTCTATAACGGGACCCTCGCCACGCCAAAAGATGCGGTATAGTGCGGGCATGCAACTGCCTGACCAGGTCAAAAAGAAGCTGCAAACATTGCCGGACAAGCCGGGCGTCTATTTCATGCGCGACCGGCAGGGACGTATCATCTATGTCGGTAAAGCCGTTTCCTTGCGCAGCCGCGTGCGCTCCTATTTCCGGCGGGGGACGTTGCGGTCGGCGGAACCGAAACTGCGCGGATTGATTCGCAGTATCGCGGATTTCGAGTTCATCGTGCTGCGTAGCGACGCGGAAGCGACACTCACCGAGGGGCGACTGATCAAGGAATACCGGCCTCGTTACAATGTGTTGTT
>SLGY01000103.1 GCA_007136425.1 Kiritimatiellia bacterium | reverse complement strand
GTGGTTGTGTCGCAAACACAAGCGACCCGGACGGGGAACGAAACCGTACACGTTTCGTTACCTGACCTCCGAGCTGGGACTGGTAACCCTGCAAAACCGCCCGAGGTCCTATGCGTGAGCCTACACATGTACCGATCTTGTCCGAGAGCCGGATGCGGGAAATCCGCACGTCCGGTTCGACGAGCAGGGGTGTGGAAACGGAGCTATGGAACGGACTGAGGCACCGGCACAAGGCGAAAGCCGCCGGGAACGGCTACCCCCCGTCTCCTACCGCCACCGCGCCACCCCTTGACTCTACCTTCTTTATGAACTCCCGAACCGCCGTTTTTAGGTTTAAACCTCTACGAGCGCAAAAAGGGGCGCATCAAAAGCCGTCCCAGCCGCTTTTCCTTTTCCCAGAAGAAGCGGAATTCGCCGAACAGGGCGCCAACAATCAATAAGAGGACTTGGTAGACCAGCACGGCGACTGGAATTTTAAGCCAGAGCGAGGCTTCGGGGTTCACGCCGAGCAGGTGAAATACGGGATTCTTTATCAGCAGGATTCCGATGCCCGTGAGCGAGAAGATCAGGAGGATGAGCAGCACGCGCCGGGTACTTTCAATGCCCCACTTGGCTTTGAGTTTCTGAATCATGAGTGTTTCTACTATCATTCGTTAAGGGCTCCAACGAAAAAAGACAGCTTCCTTTTCATCCAGCATTCGCTAGGGTTGCCCGCATGAGTTCCGCTTCAGAAAAGACGACCGAATGGGTTTGGCACCAGATCGGTTTGCAGGTGCCTGTTGCATGGGAATGTCTGCAATATTCCCGAAACCCGGATGTGGGCCGGTGCGCGTTTGCCGATCGCTACGGGTTTCGGCTGGAATTGAACTGGCGTCGGTTCAAGAGCGAACCCGATTTTGAACGCATGCTGAAGGATTACGCCCGTTCGTTGGAATCTTCCTGGGGCAAGGTCCGCTCCGTGACCTGTCGTTCATGGCCCGGGTTAACGGGCAAGCGAGGTAAGGAAGCCGTATCCCGTTTCGGGCGGTATCTGCACGATATCGGGCTGCTGGTCGAGCTGGTATTTATTCATGAAGATCGGCGCGACAAGGAGCTGGAGGCGCGATTACTGCCTACCGTGCGCGTGGTTGCGCCGGACGATGCGGGATATCAACAGTGGCGCGCGTTCGGGATGGAAATGCATGTGCCCGCCCGATTCACGATCGCCCAATGTGTGGTGGAGCCGGCGCGGATCGGCCTGCGTTTCGACGGAGCGCGCAGGCCGGATCGCTGGATTTTCCGACGTTACGGCATGGTGGATTCATGGCTGAAACAGCCCTTGCGGGATTGGTTGGCTCAACAAGCCGATGCCGAAGTGCGGGATATCCGGCCCGAAAGCACGACGCGCGGAAGTATCGGTATCGAACGCCTGAACGGACGATGGAAACCGCGCGGCTTGTTGTTGCCCCGCGGCCAGTTCGCCTCTTCGGCGTGGGTGGATCCGGAGGATAAACGATTGTATCAAGCCATTTGCATTACGGGGAAAAGACATCAGGCGCAGCATCCGAACGGCGGTGCGGACGAAATGATGAAGTCCTGCCCGGAATTCCTGGTGATCCCGAAAATAAGATGAACGGTGTCTCATGAGCGCGAAATCCGTCAAGAGAAAGACCACCGCCTCGGTAACCGGCGGCTGGGAGCAGATGTTGAAGGCCGTGCCGATGCCGAACGAGGCTGCTCGGGTAACGTCCGAAGATCTGAACGGGACGATCACCGTGACGGTCCCGACGCGGGCGAAGCGATTCCTGTTTCCGCCTATTTCATGGGTGATTCGGCCGCCAAAAGAACGTCAAGCCGTGCTGGACCCGCTCGGTGCGACGATATGGCGCGCTTGCAACGGGAACCGGACCGTGGAGGAGATTGTAGATAATTTTGCTTTTCAGCATAGATTATCTTTCCATGAGAGCCGCGTATCTGTTACCAGTTATATTAAAGCGTTATTGCAGCGGGGCGCGTTGGCGGTCGCGGTGCCGGACAGGGAAGCATAGTGTCGGCGGCCCGGGCGAGGGTGTAACGGATAAGGAGTATTTTCGCTAGTGACGTTTCGAGCGGTTATTCTCGGGTTGGTGGGAGCGGCGTTTATCGCTTCCTATACCTATTTCAACGATTGGATCATGCGCCAGACGATGTTTGTGGGCAATTTCATGCCCATATCCGTCTACGGCTTATTGGTCCTTTTCCTCGTATTCATCTTCCCGTTGTGGTCGCGTATTACCCGGAAGGGCGCCTTGTCCCGGTCGGAGTTGGCCGTTGTGCTGGTGCTGGTGCTGGCCTCGTGCGCCATTCCCGGATCGAACCTGTTGCGTCTGTTTACACCGGCGCTGATCATGCCGCACCGGTACGAGATGACCGAACCCGGCTGGCAGCAACAGGGCGTGATGGATATGGTGCCCGAAGGGATGCTTGCGGACGTGTCGGAAGATCCGGATACGGTGTTGGGCGGTTATACGCGCGGCTTGAAGGAAGCGTCGGACACGCTGGGATTGAGTGAGGTGCCTTGGGACGCGTGGCGAACGCCGCTGTTCTTCTGGATCCCGATTATCTTGAGCCTTTGGATCGCGCTCGTCAGTCTCGCCGTGGTGGTACATCGACAATGGGCGGACCATGAGCATTTGCCGTACCCGATTGTAACGTTTACCAAGTCGCTTTTACCCGAGGCGAACGGTCAGCGCAGTCCCGTTTTTCAAAGTACGCTGTTTTGGATCGGGCTGGGCGCCGTGTTTGTGATTCATTTCTATAATTATCTCAACCTCTGGTTTGACGACTACCTGTTCGGCCAGATCCCCTTGGGCGTGGATTTCTCGGCGCTCACGGAGTTGTCGAGCACGTTCGAAGCGGGTGGCGGCCGGTCGCTGCTGGAGATGTACACGTTGTTTTTCACCGTGATCGCCGTGGCTTATTTCCTGCCTAAAGAGGTGTCGCTTTCGCTGGGGGTCGGGCCGTTTCTGTGGATCTTCGTTTCGGGCGCGTTTGCGACGTATGGCGTGGGCGTCGGCGGATGGCAGGGGACCTGGCCGTTCGGCTTGACGATGGACGCGATGATGATCATGGGCGCGTATTTCGGGATGCTGATGGTGTTGCTCTATACGGGACGCCAATACTATGCCGCTGTGTTTCGGCGCGCGTTCGGCGTGCCTACCAAAGAGCAGATCGATACCTCCACCATTTGGGGCGCGCGCTTTTTCATGCTCGGCATGGTCTTCTTCACCGTGTACTGCGCGTTGAACGCCGGTCTTGACTGGCCGGTGGCGTTTCTGTTCGGGATGGGCTGCGTGGCCGTGTATCTGGTCATGGGACGCCTGCTTGCGGAGACGGGATTGTTTTTCATCGTTGTGACGGGCACGCCGGCGACCTTGTTGTGGGCCTTTTTCGGTGCGCGGGCGCTGGGACCGGAGATCCTGTTTATCCTGTTCATGTTGTCGCTGGTCCTGTTCTACGACACGCGCGAGGCTCTGATGCCTTATGTGGTGAACGGCTTGAAGCTGGCCGACGATTGCAAGGCCAAGGTCGGGCGCATGGCGTTTTTCATTGTGGTGTCGTTGATGGTCGGGCTGGCCGTCGGGATCCCGACCACGCTGTATTTCCAGTATGAGCGCGGCGTGGATGTGTCGCTATGGAAGATTGAGCAGGCAAGACGGCCTTTTAATGAGACCATCAGCATCATGCAACGCCTCGACGCCCAGGGTCAGTTGGAGGAAGCGGGCCAGGTGACCGGCCTGAAACGCTTTGCGGAGGCGTCGCCGCATCGGAACGGAGCGATCGCGTTCGGCGTGGCTGCCGGGCTGGTCCTGTTGTTCTCCTTCTTGCGGCTTCGCTTCACGGGTTGGCCCCTGCATCCGGTGATGTTCCTGGTCTGGTCAACCTACGCGGGCAACGCCTTTGCCCAGGCCTTCCTGGCGGGATGGTTGATCAAGGTGCTGATCATGCGTTTCGGGGGGGCGCGCGTGTACCAGAATTTTAAACCGTTAATGTTCGGGTTGATTGCCGGCGAGATGCTCGGCGGCGTGATTCCCATGGTGATCAGTTTTATATATTACGTAGTAACCGGCGACGTGCCGCAATCGTTTGAAATCATGCCCGGCTGATTATGAAACCCATCGATGTACAGAACCAACCGGTACTCAGCCCCGGCCGCGTTTTCCAAATCGCGGTGACCGGCGTGAAATATCGCCTGTTCCGCGCCGTGGTGACCGTAGCTGTGATCGTGGTGGCGATGGCGTTCTTGATGAATATTCTGACGGAAAGTCTGATCAAACGCGCCGTGGCGGAGTCGGTGCGCGATCAGATCCAGGAAATGCATCGTGTCGAGCGTTGGATCGCGCGGCTTTCCATGCCGCAACCGGCGGATGAAGTCCTCGCCCGGTTGGCGGACGAGGAAACGTCGGCATCGTATCTCGGCGAACTTGCGGTAATGAGCGGCTATTCGGAGGACGCGATGGAGGCCCTGACCCCGGCCGCGCGTGAAGCCACGGAATACCTGCAATTTTTCGAGGAGCTGGATTACGGGCGACGCCGCGTTCTGGTCGGGCCGGCGGAGTCCACGCGCATCTTTGATCGGCTCCGTGACGAAGAGCGATGGCACAGATTCGTGAGTAGCCTTGCCGATATGCCCACGGTGCGTTTTCCCGCGCCCTTGGCCGAATTCGAAGCGTTCCTGGAAACGTGGACCGAATTGCGCGCGTTTCTCGATGCGGTGCGCGATGGGCAGTCGCAGGCCATCGCTGGGCTGCAGGAGGAGCTGGGCGAAACGCCCGTCGCGCAGGCCTTGCGCGACGCGGACGGCGCGTTCGGCGACCGCGTGCGCGAAGTCGGTTTCGCCCTGAGCCCGGAGACGGCGGCGGAGTTGGTGGTGGACGTGCAACGGTTGGATTATACGCAATTGATTGAAGGCACCATTAATGTTCATGGCATCCGTCAAGCCGTAGCCGCCGAGCGTGATATTTTGCCCGGGGACGTCAGCATCCGAATGATCTGGCGTATGCTGCACAATCGGGAACGTGCGGAATGGTTTCTCGGCGTGATGCGAGAGAACGATGTCGATCCCGAAGGGTTGACGG
>SLGY01000025.1 GCA_007136425.1 Kiritimatiellia bacterium | reverse complement strand
TTGCATCAATTCCGATTTCTTCGCCCTTGCCTATTTCGGCATTCTCAAGGCGGGCGGGACCGTGGTCCCGATCAACCTGCTTCTGAACCCGAAAGAAGTAGCTTATATCCTGCAGGACGCGGAGGCGCGGGCCCTCATCTATTTCGAACTGTTCGAAGAGGGCGTTCGCAGCATTCGCAACCAGTTACCCGACGTAACGGCCTATGTGCGAATCGGTCAGTCACCGCCGCCGGATGACGCGATGAATTGGGCCGATCTCATGCAGCATCCGGGCGCCGTACCGTCCGTGTCCTTTGATCCCGAGGAGGATGTGGCGGCGATTCTCTACACGTCCGGTACCACGGGTCAACCGAAAGGCGCCATGTTGACGCATCACAACCTGGTGTCGAACGTGAATAGTATCCGGGAAGCCCTGCACTTGACGCCGGGCGAAGACATCTTGCTCGTGGTGTTGCCCATGTTTCATGCCTTTGCCGCCACCGTCGGGATGTTGTTTCCGCTGCTCAACGGCTGTACCATCGTTCCCCTGCCCAAATTTGATCCAGGCCAGGTGGCCGAAGCCATCGCGGCGCATCAGGTCACCGTCTTCATGGCCGTGCCGAGCATGTACAATGTCATGCTCCGCCTGCCCGACGACGTCGCGCCCCGCTTGGCGTCGCTCAAGGTGTGCGTATCCGGGGCCGCCGCGTTGCCCGTCGAAGTGATGAAGCGGTTTGAAGAAAAATTCGGCAAACCGATCTACGAGGGCGACGGTCCGACCGAATGCGGGCCCGTCACCTGTGTCAATCCGATCGGCGGCCTGCGCAAGCCGGGCTCGGTCGGACTATGTGTGCCGGACGTGGATATGGAGATTCGCGACGATGACGGGCGGGAACTGCCGCGCGGGGAGATCGGCGAAATTTGCGTAAAGGGGCCGAACGTCATGAAGGGCTACTGGCGACGCCCCGAAGACACGCAAGCGGCCTTCTTCGGGGAATGGTTCCGAACGGGCGACCTCGGTTACGAGGACGACGACGGCTATTTCTTCATTGTCGACCGCAAGAAGGACATGATCATTGTCAACGGGATGAACGTATATCCGCGCGTCATTGAAGAGGTACTCTACCGGTTCGAACCGGTACGCGAAGTGGCCGTGGTCGGCGAACCGAACAAGGCGCACGGCGAAATCCCCGTGGCGTATGTATCGCTCAAGGAAGAGGCCACCGCAACGGCGGACGACATACGCGCCTATTGCCGCGAGCATCTGGGTCGTCACGAAGTGCCGCGCAAAGTGTTGCTCGTGCCGGACCTGCCCAAAAACGCCGCCGGCAAAATCATGAAACGAGAACTACGCAAGAGCGGCGAACACGAACGCGGAGTGAGGGAAGAGTAAGAAGTAAGAAGTTAGAAGTAAGAAGTGAAAAGTGAGAAGTGAGACGTAAAGCGCCTGCTTCCCCACTTCCTACTTATTACTTATGACTTCTTACCTCTTACTTCTTACTTCTCACTTCTCACTTCTTACTTCTTACTTTCTACGCTTCAAATTCGTTCCGGGGTCTCGATCCCCAGCAAGTTCAGGCCCTGCCGCAATGTGCGCACAACCAAGCCGCACAAACGAACGCGGCTTTCACGAACGCCTTCCTCCGCCTTGAGAAAGGGCACGTTCTGATAAAAGGAACTGTATGTTTGCGCGAGATCATAGAGATAATCCGCAAGGACGCTCGGCCGGTACAGGGCCGCCGCACGCAAGACCACGGAAGGGAAGCGGATCAAGCGCAGCGCCAACCGGCGCTCCACCGGTTCACCCAGTATAATGGGCCATTGCGCCGGGTCTCCCTGCGGGAATCGCTCCCGGTACTTGTCCTGCACGGACGAAATCCGCGCGCAGGCATATTGCAGGTACGGAGCGGAATTCCCGTCCATCGCCAGCGCCTTGTCCCAGGTAAACGTGATCAAACTTTGCGGGTTCTGGCTGAGATCCGCATACTTGATCGCCCCGATCCCGACAGCGCGCGCCACATCGCGCTGCTGCGTCTCGGGCATGTCGGGGCTGGCCTCCCGCACCAATGCAAGCGCGCGCGTTTCCGCTTCGTCCAGCAAGCGTTCGAGCTTGATGACGTTACCTTCGCGCGTGGAAAAGGTCCCTTCCGGCAGGCGCATCAACCCGAACCAGACATGCACCAGATTCACGCGCCAACCCAGTCTCCGGGCGATAGCAAAGCATTGATTGAAATGCAACTGTTGCCGTTCGTCCGTGACATACACGATGGCTTCGGGCGCAAATTCTTCCATACGGCTCTGCACGGTCGCGAGATCGCTGGTGGCATAATTGTAGCCGCCGTCACTCTTCTGCACGATACACAGCGGCAATTCCTCCTCTTCCAGACGCACCACCTGCGCGCCTTCGCTCTCTTCCGCCAAACCTTCTGAACGCAAGCGCTCCAACACATCGGACAGCCGGTCCCGGTAATAGCTCTCACCGCGCACGAGATCAAACGTCACACCAAGCCGGCGATAGATCCGTTCGAACTCTTTCATGCTCAAATCCACGAACAACTGCCACAGCGCCAGGTTCTCGGGATCGCCCTGTTGCAATTTAACCAGTTCGCGGCGCGCCTCGTTCAACCAGGCCTCGTCTTCGCGTGACTTGTCATAGCTCGCTACATAGATCCGTTCGAGTTCTTCGATGGGCCGGGCCTGTAATCGGACCTGATCCGCAAAATGCCTGTACCCCATGATCAGCAAACCGAACTGCGTACCCCAATCGCCGAGATGATTGTCCGCCACAACGCGGTACCCGAGAAAACGGTGCAGCCGGTCGAGCGCATTGCCGATGACCGTCGACCGAATATGCCCGATATGCATCGGCTTAGCGACGTTCGGGCTGGAATAATCGAGCACAACGGTCTTGTCCGCCCCGACGGCGGGCGTGCCCAGTGACGGATCTTCTTCCACCGCCTCCAGGTGCCGGGCCAATCGGTCCGTGCGCAGAAAGATATTGATGAAACCGGCTCCCGCCACCTCGCATCGATCCACCCATTCATGCGCGGGCGCCGAAGCGAGGACCTGCTCGGCGATTTTTCGCGGGCTCGTCTTAAGGACGCGCGCCAAGCCCATGGCCGCATTACATTGATAATCGCCGAATTTCTCGTCCGTTGCGGGAGTTACCGAGAGGTCCGCATCGCGCAATGCGTTTTCCGGCAATGCCTTATGAAAGGCGTCGGCCATCCATTCTCCGAGAATTTGTTCCAGCGTCTTTTTTTTCTCTTCCATGATTTTTTCCATTGCATTTGCACGGCGTATCGGTAAAGTCCGCGCTCAATCCCACGGTTGTGGGCATATAGACTAGTTTAAGGAGACAAATCATGGCTACAAAAAAGAAAACGACAAAGAAGACGACCAAGGTCCCGACCAAATCGCAAGTAACCGCGCCGAAGAAAAAGAAGGCGACGGCAAAGGCGACGAAGAAAAAGACGGCGAAGAAAACCACCGCGCGCAAGCCCGCTGCGAAGAAGGCCGCGCCGCGGAAGAAGACAACCGTCAAGAAGGCCACGACCGGAAAGACGGCGGCCAAGAAAGCGGTGACGAAAAAGCAAGCGACAGGCGCGATCTCTGCGGAAGACCGCTACAAGATGATTGAGCAAGCGGCCTATTTCCTCGCCGAGAAGCACCACTTTCAAGCCGATCCCGCCGCGATCTGGGTCCAGGCCGAGAAGGAAGTAGACGCCCGGATCAACGCATTGCGCAATTGAGCGACTTCGAGCGGACACGCTTAAGCGTCGGGTATTGCCCGGCTCCATAACCGGAGCCGGTCCGATATCCGTACGGGAACAGGCTCTACGGAGCGGGCGCGCTTACGCGGCCGGATTTTTCCGGCTCCGTGAGCGGAGCTGCTCCGGCGTCCGGCTTTGATCGCGTCATTTCAATCCCATCGCCAATCGGTACGCCCAGTTGACCAGCAACAAGGCGATCAGGGCTATAACGTATCCTTTGATTGGTATACGGGTCAGGAGGTATCCCGGCCGGATAATCCTGCCGGTAACCAGCCCCGCTGTGTTCCAGAGGAATACGGCGACCATACCGGCGTACAGGATCACGGCTAGAGGCGCGTTGCGGACGGCAAACGTCCATGCGCCTTGCGAAATAGCGGCAAAAGAACGAGTCAATCCGCAAAACATGCAGGGATACCCCGTCCAACGCAGTATTCCGCACAAGCGGATCGGCGTCTCGTACGAAATAAGAAAGGACAGGATCCAGACCAAGCCGGCCAGAAAGGCCCACGGGAAATGAACGCTGAAGACCGCACGCCGCAATACGGGACGCTGCACGTCCCATAGCGCGCCGGCCCCGGTCCCCATCCGGACTAAGGCGGACTGCCAAACCATGGACACTCCGCGAATCAGGTCGGGGGCATGGGCGGAGGCGTTTCGCCCGGCTGATCGCCCTGCTTTTGCTCGTCGGTCTGCGGTTCGACCACGGCGCCCGAGTCGGTCTCGTCAAAGACGTCGCGATACGCGACGGCCGCCGCACAATAATAGAACGGCATAGTGATGATAATGCCGATGCCGCAGGCAATCATGCCCAACGCACTGATCACCGAAATGACAACGGCAAACCCGAGGAACGGCCAGAAATTGGTCTTCACCTTATCCACGGACGCCATCACCGCGGGCCAGAAATCCAGTTTCTTGTCCACAATGAGGAACAGGGTAAAAAGCACCAGCGCCATGATGGCAAAGGAGAAGAAGTAGCTGAGCAAACCACCGATGACGGGTAGGAAACCGAGGATCGTCGAGCCGATGAAGCCCACAACAAAGTATGCAAGCATGAACAGAAACGAGTTCAGAAAGAATTGGAACCCCTGAAAAACATCGCCGACGGTCGGTTTGGGTTCCGTCTGGTCTTTCATCCGCAGAATCATCAGTACCAAACCCGCCAGCATCGGCCCGGCCAGAATCCCGAGCGTCAGGATACTGATGACAATGACCAGCAGCATGGGCACGATGAGCGAGCCCAGATGTTGTTTATACAAGGCAAACCCCTGTTCCAACCAATCACCGAATTTTACGTCCACCTTTTGCATAGCGCGCCCTTTCCAAGCGTTCAATTCCCAAGATATTCGGCATGAGTAATATACCGATCGAGGAACG
>SLGY01000071.1 GCA_007136425.1 Kiritimatiellia bacterium | reverse complement strand
TAATGCGATAATCGGTTCAGCAGATAGCCGCCGCTCTTCTGGGGCTGGCTTCGGACTTCGTGCTTCGGATTTGATTCGGGCTTCCTCCTACGCCGCAGCGGCTCCGGCGGACAAGTTGGTCTTTCGTCATTCGTCATTGATGGACAATGCGTTGCGTGTATACACGAATCAGCCCTGGCGAAAAATCAGACTGAAAAAAAATGAAAAAACATCTTTACAGTTATGATAAGATACCCTAAATTGATCAATGTAAACGATTACATAAGGTAACGAATATGCATGTAACTTTACGAGATGTTTGTAAGCGAACCGGTTATTCCACGGCGACGGTGTCGCGGGTGTTGAACGGAAGCCCGCTGGTCACCGAGGCGACGAAGAAACGCGTCCTGGCCGTGGTCGAAGAGCTCGGATACCAGCCCAGCCATACCGCGCGTATGTTGAAGCTGAAACGGACCGACATGCTGGCCGTGGTGTTCCCTCCCCTCGATGTCGGTTTCTTTACGGAGGTGCTGCGCGGAATCGACGCCGCTACGTCGGAGCATAATTATCATATGATGACGGCGTTCTCGCACGGGCCGGAAGATGAACGCAAACTGATCAACCGTGTGATCCGTGAACGGCGCGCGGATGCCTTGATTCTCATGAACCTGACTTTGCCCGAATCGTATCTGCGCGGGCTCACGCGGTGGGGTCTGCCGGTGACCCTGATCGACCGGCCCGTCCCCCGCAGCAAGATGGCCTCCGTGAGTCTGGACAACCGGGTCGGCGCACGGGCCGCAACGCAGCATCTGATTGAACATGGTCATAAGCGAATTGCCTTCATCAGGGGGCCCGACGGCACCTACGATGCCGATGAACGACTGGCGGCCTTCCGGGCCACGATGAAAGAACATGCGTTGCCCGTCGATGAACGCCTGATCTGGTCCGGCCGCTTCACGGAACCGAGCGGACGAGAAGCCATGAGCGACTGGTTGGATTCGGGAAACTCCCTGCCCGATGCCATCTTTGCCGGTAATGACGCCATGGCCATCGGCGCGTTGGGCGTCTTGCGCGAACGCGGCATCGACGTACCGCGCGACGTCGCATTGGTCGGCTTCGACAATGTCGAATCGGCGCGTTATCTCGGCTTGACCACCGTAAACGTGCCCATGCGCGATCTGGGCGCCAAGGCCGCACAAGTCGCCATCGATCAGGTCACCCGCCGTCAGGCCGGCGTCACGCACCGCTTACCGACCGAACTGGTCGTACGAAATTCGTGCGGCGGACATCGCGATCCCTCGTTGACATCCGTCGCACCCGCCGAGGAGCGCGTCCCATGAACACGGCAGCCCGGATACGCAGGCACGCTCTTCGGATGCACCAAACGCGAAGCCGTAACATCGCAACATAGGAGCAACATATGGAAGTAACGAGTTAGCATGCCCTTTGCACGAAAATGTAAACGATAACATACAGGAGATTAGAGTAATGGACAGGATATTGAAAAGGCTATTAGCAGGATTGGTTATCGCCGGCATGGGCCTCAGCGGGACCGCCTTCGGCAACCTGATCCTGAATCCCAGTTTCGAGGACGGTACCGGCCAAGGTACCGGCTTTGACGCCGATCCGGCGCCTGAAATCGATGACTGGACGTACTGGGGAGAAGACGGCTGGTGGACCGACGAAGCAGCCCATGATGGAACGTATTCCATCAAGCGTTGGGGTACGGGCCTGGGCATGTACCAGGACTTCGCCGCCATCGCGGGCGTTGAGTACGACTTCAGCCTGTGGGCTTACGACAATAGTGGTGAAGCCATGGGCGCGCAGTCGTATCTCGAACTCCGGGTTGAATGGTGGGACGGTGACCCGGGGGACGGCGGTCAGCAGATCGGCACCGGCGATAGCATCGGCACGTTCTATGGCGAGACTGCGACGGATACCTGGACGGAGTTGAGCGGGTCGGCCATGGCGCCGACCGACACGCAGGTCGGTCGCTTTCTCGCGGTCACGGAGGACGACGGTGAATGGAGCGGCGCCGTGCTGTTCGACAGCGCGTCGGCTATTCCTGAACCGGGCACGTTTGCCATGCTGTTGCTGGGCGGTTTAGGCATCGCCTTGTTGCGGCATCGACGAAAACTGTAATGGCATCGAACAGGCGGGGCCGGTCGGACCGGCCGGCCTCGCCGGGTTCGACGACAACAATGGTGCGGACAAAACAAACAACGAGTTAATGCGAAAGGAACGTCATCATGAGAAAGCCGGAAGCCGAACGTACGCGTATTCTACTTGGAGGGCGCGCGTTGATCGTATCGCTCATCGCGTTCGGGCTGTGCGCCGGAACGAGTGTGGCGAATGAGGATGAAGAGGAGCAGGAACTGCTGCACAATCCCGGATTCGAGTATCCGCTGATCGAGCCGGGGTTCTCGTTGACCAAGCCCGAGGGCTGGCTCGCCTTCAGCAGTGTGTCCGGAAGAGACGGGTTCCGCATGACGACGGAGGTGTTTCACGCAGGAGACCAGGCGCTGCATGTGGCGTCCCAGGATGAGCGGAACTCGTTCCAAGGGTTGACGCAGGAGATTCCTGTAGAGGAGGACGCGGTCTACGAATTCTCCTTGTACGTACATAACGATCCCGCCGAACCCTTATCCGGGACCGTGCGGGGCCAAATGTCCATCGAATGGAAGAATGCGCGCGGCGAAGAAATCCGGCGGCAATGGGGCCCCGAATGGAATCGCAGACTGGCCCGCCATGAATGGACACAATTCAGTATGACACAGCGTGCGCCCCGGGACGCCGTCACCGCGGTATTCGGGATCACGCAATTTAATGAACAACGGTCGAGGGACGGCGGTGCGTTCTATCTGGACTCCGTCTCCGTGAAAAGAAAGCGATAAACAAAACAAGAATAAGGAGTAAGATGATGAGAAATAACAGGGTGGGTTTGAATGTGAAAAAGGTTTTGCCGGGTTTACTGCTAGCGCTGTGGCTGGGGGCGCCTGTCGGCGCCGCACACGCAGAGGAGCAGCTCCTTGAAAACCGATACTTTGCAGCCCCGGCGCTGGAGGCCGGTCAACGAAATGTCATGCCTGAGGATTGGATGACCTTCTCCAGTGACAACCAGGTCCAGATTCACTTAACGCGCGATCGGGCCAAGGAGGGAGAACAATCCGTGCGCTTTGCCGCAAGCGGCACCGCCAACACGTTTCAGGGAATGTCACAAGTCGCGGCGGTCGAGGCCGGGAGCTCCTATGAATTCGCGGTGCACGTGTACCTTGCGCGCGAAGAGGAAGATCGTGGTTCTCTGCGAGGCCAGCTTTCCGTGGAATGGCTGAACGCGCAGGACGAAGAAGTCGCGCGTAGCTGGGGACCGGTATGGACGGACGAGGATTCTCCGGGATTCTGGCAGGAATTCAGCTTAACCGCCGAAGCGCCCGAAGGGGCCGTGAACGGGCGTTTCGTCATCACACAATTCGATACCGGAGACGCGGAACGGCCGGGGATCTTTCACGTCGACGATGCCGGCGTATGGGAATTGCCCTGACGGCACGGCGCCTGGCGGAGGGGGCGACCCTGCGCCTCCTCCGCAGGAAACGAGACATCAATGAAGACGGAGGGCTCGATCATGCAAAAGAGAAGACCGATCAGACAGGCGAACCAGCGCGGCTTTACCCTGATTGAGTTGCTCGCCGTCATAGCCATCATGGCACTACTGGCGGCATTGCTCGTGCCCGCTGTGCGTCGCGCACTGGAGCAGGCCCGGGCGGCCAATTGCCGGTCCAACCTGCGCCAGATCGCGGCGGCGGTGATGGATTACGTAAACGATCACGACGGGCGCATGCCGCTACTCGACAGTTCGGAACAATACTTGCAGTTCGAGTTGCTTGCCCCTTATGTCTCGCCGGACTCCGATATATATCAGTGCCCCAGCGCAACAAGGTCCAATGCGGGAAGCAACCCGGAGTGGTCACAATATTATTGCACGGAAATCAACGGCAGAACCGCCTGCACCGATTACAAACTGAACGACTTCTGGTGGGGAGAAGACCACGCCGTGGCGGGAGAACCGATTTGGTCCTTCCAAGACCATGCCTGGTTGGTCGTCGCTCTCGACCTCGACTGGGGTCCGCCACGCCACCGGGACGGCGAACACTTCGCCTTTCTGGCGGGGCACGTCCTGCATATCCCCCGAGACGAAAGTGCCGGGTGGTGGGAGTGGGGCATCAATGCGGAACCCTGAGCATCCCCCTTTAATAAGCGCAATCCACTCACAAATCAGAAAGAATAAGTCATGAGGACATTCCTATCCCTTCTAATGATCAGCTTGCTCTTCATCCCCGACACACTTGCCGTACCGGAATCGCATGAAGCTTTTCTCGACGAGCTGCAACAGGCCGGCGTGCGTTTTTTCTGGGAGGAGGCGAACCCTGAAACCGGCCTCATTTATGACCGCGCGCGCTTCGACGCGTCGGACCATCCCCACGATCGCGTCGCCAGCATGGCCGGGCTCGGCTTCGGATTGACCGCGCTCTGTATCGCGCAGGAACGCGGCTGGCTCGATCCCGACGAGGTCTATGAACGCGTGCTGACCACCATGCGCTTTCTCGCTAACGACATGCCCCATCTGCGCGGCTTCTATTATCACTTCGTGGACATCGATACCGGACAACGCCGTTGGGATAGCGAACTGTCCTCCATCGATACCGCTCTGCTGATCGCCGGCGTATTGACCGCCGGCCAGTACTATGAAGGGACCGAAGTCGAGGAGCTTGCCCAAACCATCTATGAGCGCGTGGAATGGCCGTGGATGCTGACGGAACGCGACGTGTTTACCATGGGCTGGAAACCCGAAACGGGGTTTCTGCCCAACTATTGGGGATACTACTCGGAGCACAAGATCCTTTATCTCCTCGCCTTGGGCTCCCCCACCCATCCTATCGACCCGGAAATCTGGCATAAATGGTATCGCGAACCCGTAACGAAATACGGCGGACGCACATTTCTGTCCTGTCCCCCGCTTTTCACGCATCAATATTCGCAGATGTGGTTTGATTTCCGCAATCAACGGGACGCCTACGCCGATTATCATTATAATACCGTCCTGGCCACACTGGCCCAGCGCCAGATGTTCATCGACCTCGCCGACATGTTTCCGGAATACGGCGAGGATCTGTGGGGCCTGACGGCTTCGGACTCGCCCACCGGATACGTCGCCTGGGGCGGACCGCCCATGACGGCCGACCCCGCCCTGGACGGGACCGTGACCCCGTACGCAGCGGGCGGCGCCATCGCCTTTACGCCCGATGAAGCCATCCATACGCTCCAGCACATGTGGGAGCACTACGGCGATTCCGTGCGCGGCCGATACGGGTTCTCCGTCGCGTTCAATCCGCATACGGACTGGGTCGCCCCCGACGTGATCGGCATCGATATGGGCGTGACCGTCATGGCTGCGGAAAACTATCGTTCGGAATTTGTCTGGGACACCTTCATGGCCCATCCGGAAATGCAACGCGCCATGGACATCGCCGGATTCAAGGATATCGCCCCGGACCTGCCGGATGACGACGAACAATACTTGCGGGACCTCGCCAAAGATACCTGGCGCTCGATCAGTGAATTGGTGCATACGAAATCAGGGCTGCCCTACAACGACCGCCACCGCGTGGCCACGACCTCGCTCAATCACATCGGTCTGTACCTGACGGCGATTGTTGCGGCGCATGAACTCGATCTCATTGATCAAGATGAGGCGGGACGACACGTCGTCCGGGCGCTGCGCAGTCTGCAACAGTTCCGGACCTGGTACGGATTTCCGGCGAACTGGTACGAATTAAGCGACTTATCCCCATCGGAAGACGATACCTGGATATCGCCCACCGAAGCCGGCGTGCTGGCAGGCGGTTTGCTGACCGTGGCCGGGGCCTTTCCGGAAAGTAGGGACACCGTAATGGACATGCTCGACGGCATGGAGTGGGAACGCTTTTATGACGAAGAACGCAACGTCCTCATCGGGGGCTACGATCATGCCGCAGAGCGGTTCAACACGGATTGGACGTTACCGTATCTCGCCGCCGACAGCCGGTTGGCGGTCTTCCTGGCCGTGGCTTCCGAACGCGTGCCGCCCGAACTCTGGGACGGACTTCGCCGACCGATCAAGAAACGGCATCATACCGAATATTACCGGCCCGGCTTGACCGGCGGCGGCCTGTTCATGGCTTATCTGGCCGGCCTGTGGCTGGATGAGACCGGCACCCCCGCTTATCAGTCGGCCCGCAACTTCGCCTACGCCCAGATGCGGCAGGCCGATGAGCTTGGCTACCCCGCCTGGGGCTGGTCGGCCAGCGATTCCCCCGCCGACGGCTTCCTCGGATGGGGTAATCTGCGCGATCCCGTTGTCGCCCCTTACGCCTCTGCGCTGGCCGTGGAAGATTTTCCACGCGAGGTCGTCTCCAATCTCCGCGCCTTGGAGCATATGGACGCGCGCGACAAGCGCCTCGGTTTCTTCGATGCAATGAACGTGGAAAACAGGGAACGCGCGGATAACTTCCTGTTGCGCCATCAGTCCATGATACTGATTGCTCTGGCCAATCACCTGGAAGACGGCGCGATCCGGCGCCATGTCGAAGAGCAGCCCCTCGTGCAAACGGGTCGCCGATTGATTGCTGATTTCAGGGAGCCGATATTCAAGGGCGAACGTTCGCTCTTTACGTTCCAGCGAGCGCCCCGGGACCTGCACGCCCGCGAACAGGAACAAGCCGGCGCTCCTCGTTTCGATGACTGGGAAACCGTGGATTGGATCGAAATGACGCCGGACAATGCCTTCGACAGCGGCACCCGCACCCGACGGAACGAGGCCGTTGTGCGGTTCGCCTTCGCCTGGGACGAAGACGACCTGCATTTCAAGGCCGAGGTAACGACGACCGCCATCGAGAACGACTATCCGCCGGCGGAGATGTTCGAAGGCAACTGCCTGGAACTGTTCATCGATCCGCAGAACGACGGCTTGCGCTGGGGAGACCACGCCGATTTTCAATTCGGTTTCTCCGTGTCCGACCGCGTCTGGGAATGGTTCGACGAACGCCATGCGGACGTATCAGCCACCGTGCAATCGGTCGATACTGGATACACGGTGCAGGCGGCTATTCCATGGTCCCTGTTGGATGTCGAACCCGAGCCGGGCCGATTGCTCCAGGTCTCACCGGCCTTGCACAGCGTGGATCCGGAAGAGAACCTTTCCATGAAGCTGAATTGGTACTGGGAACTCGTCGGCCCCGTGGTGCGATTGGGCTTGTTGGAATTGGAAGAGTGAGAAGCGCCAAGGATGTTGATGACGAGGGGTGCAGGACCATGATGTTACGGACATTGAACCAACTGGACCGGGTCACTTTGCGCAATAACGCAGGGCTGACATTCGATCTCTTTCCGAACGGCGCCGTGTGTGCCGTTCGCCATGAAAGCGTGCTGATTAATCAAATGATCGGGGTCCTCCCCGAAGGCGCGCCCTTCCGGCTCTGGCTTCGCGGTCCCGGTGGAGCAACCTCCCTCGTCGGCCCCGCCACCGCCACCCGGTTCAACGGCGCGAGCGATCGGCACGCCGTATGGCAGGGCGAACGCGACGGAGTTGTCTGGCAGGTTGCGTTGGTCCTGGACGAACAGGAAACTGCCTGGTCATGGCACATCCGCATCCGTAACGAATCCGACCGAACGCATGCGTTCGATACGCTGCTCGCCCAGGATCTCGGGATCGCGATCGAGCAAGGCGTGCGCCTGAACGAGGCGTATACTTCGCATTATATCGATCATACCGTCATCGCTCATGACGAATGGGGACCGGTCATCTGTTCACGGCAGAACCTCCAACAGGCCGGACGCCATCCCTGGATCGCGCACGCCTGCCCGACCGGCGCGGTCGCCTTTGCCACGGATGCGATGGACGTCTTCGGCTTGGAGCAGCGCGCCCATGGAAACGCCCGCGCGGAATCGGGCGCGTCGCTCCCTTCCGTACGTCGCCAGGGCGAATCCGCCTGCGCCGCCGTGCAATCCCGATCGATCAACCTTGCGCCCGGCGAGCATGGCGACTTCTCATACATCGCACGTTACTGCCCGGACCATCCGGACGTGTCATCCGAAAAGGACCTCGCCCTGCTCCATGCGCCCGAACCGCCGCCATCGCTTCATGCGAAAGAAGCACCGCCGCCTTCCATCTGGGACGCGCCCGCCTTGTTGCACGGCGACACGCCGGACACCGCGTCTTGGGATCGCTTATATCCGGAACGACAACACGAAGAATGGCGCGACGGAAAGCTCTGGTCCTTCTTTACAAAGGACGGACGACACGTCGTAAGCCGACTGAAGGAAGAGGTCCAGGAACGTTCGCACGGCCATATACTTTACGCGTCCGCAGCGCTCTTGCCGGAGCCGCGCGCCCTGGGCGCCACAATCTATGCGTCCGGCGTATTCAATGCCCAGGTCTATCACGCCAATCCGAACACCGCGCGCCTGCTCACGGTCCTGCGCGATGCGTTCCAGCGCGTGCGCGGGGCGGGACAGCGCATATGGATCGATGACGGCAAAGGCTGGCGCCTGCTGGGAACCCCGTCGCTTTTCGAGATGGACAAGCACCAGGTCCTGTGGCGCTACGCATGGGATAACCGGACCATCGAAGTCCGGGTCCGTGCGCAATGCGATCCGTCCGCCATTACCGTGGACGCCCGCGTACTGGACGGGCCACCCGTACGCTGGCGTTTCACCCATCAACTGACCCTTGACGCCAACGAACTTGATTCCAACGGCCAAGTCGACATCGACGAGGAAAACGCCGCCGCCACGCTGCGTCCGGATCCCGACACCCTCGCCGCCCAACGCAATCCGGAAGGGCGCTTCCATATCCGCGCGGAGCCGCGCGAACACATCGCGGCGATCGGAACGGACACGCTGATCTGGACCGACGGGAAGACGCGCGGCGCGCCGTATCTGGTATTCGAAACGGATCAGACTTCCCGTGTTACGTTGCGCATCGACGCCGCAACAGAAGACTACCAAAGCGCGCAGGACACCGGGCCGGCGGCGCCCGCCTGGCGGGTTGCCGGCAAGAAGGAAGAGGTCATGGCGCTGGCCGATATCCTGCCTTGGTTCCGGCACGATGCATGGATTCATCTGGCCTCGCCGCACGGTCTTGAACAGTACGGCGGCGCGGCCTGGGGCGTACGGGACGTTTGCCAGGGCCCCGTCGAGTGGCTGATCACCGAACAGGCATACGACCCCATTCGCTCGATCCTGCACACCGTGTTCTCGCACCAATACGCCGAAGACGGATTGTGGCCGCAATGGTTTATGCTCGGCCCTTACGAAGATCTGCAGCAACGGCATTGCCACGGCGACATCATGTTCTGGCCGTTGAAAGCCTTGTGCGATTATGCGGAAGCCGCCAACGATCCCGGCATCCTCGATATGGAAGCGCCGTTCACCCGGCTCGAACCGTTGGGCTCAAAAGAGGGCGCCGCCCCGCTAAGCCATCATGTGCAGCGCGTGATCGAAGCCTATCGCGCGCAGTGCATCCCCGGCACATCGCTTGTGGCCTACGGGGACGGAGATTGGGATGACACCTTGCAACCCGTGCAACCGGAAATGCGCCGCAATATGGTCAGTGCATGGACGGTACAGCTCGCTTTCCATGTCTTTGGCCAGTTGACGACATTGTATCGACGTTCCAACCGGGACCGGGAAGCCGAAGAACTGGACGAGCTGTGCGCGCGTATCCAAACCGATTTCGTCAAACATCTCATGCCCGACGGCATCGTCGCGGGATTCGCCGTCTTTCGCAACGGCCGGGCCGAGCCCCTGCTGCATCCGCGCGATAAAACCAGCGGGATTCAATATCGTTTACTGCCCATGTCGCGCGGCATAATCAGCGGGATATTCGATAAAGAACAGGCGCGCACACATCGCGAGCTCATCCGCGAACACCTGCGATTCCCCGACGGCGTCCGCCTCATGAACCGGCCCGTACCCTATACCGGCGGCAGCAGTCACGTGTTTCAGCGCGCGGAAACGTCCGCTTATTTCGGCCGTGAAGTCTCCCTGCAATACGTCCACGCGCATCTGCGCTATGCCGAAGCCATGACGCGCATGGGCGACGCGGACGAGGCTTGGTGGGCGCTGCAAATCGTCAATCCGCTAGGCTTGCATGACCGCCTGCCCAACGCCTTGCCCCGCCAGGCCAATGTCTATTTCAGCAGTTCCGACGGGGACTTCGCCGACCGCTACGATGCGCATGCCCGTTATCAGGAACTGCGCACCGGAGCCGTGGGCGTCAAAGGCGGATGGCGCCTCTATTCCAGCGGACCCGGCCTGTACCTTCACAAAGTCCGTTGCGGCCTGCTCGGCATCAGGGAGTACTACGACGAGATCCATCTCGACCCCGTCCTCCCCTCCTCTGCTGATCGCCTGGTCGTCGATATGCAACACGAAGGGGCGAGCGTCAATATCCGCTTTGCGCAAAACAGCGAACCCGACGTGCGCATCAATAATCGCAACATCGACTGGACCGGGAATACGGACGACCCTTATCGCACACGCGGTATGATCCTTGACCGCTCAGCCTATCGCCGCCAATTGACGGAACAACGGAACACCGTCGATATCCACGGCCCCTCCATCCCCCCCTGACGCACACGCATCCCGCTAGCCGATGCGGCAAAAATACATTTCCACTTTTTCCCGCACATTGATTGACATGTACTTTATGTAATGGGCATAATGCGCATATACATATAGGGGAAACTACGAGATCGGGGGTCCGTGTTATCGCACAATAAATCTGAGCGAACAGCGACTATCGGTGCGACAGCCTTGCCGGATTCCTCTAATATGATCATTAAATCGCGCCGGAAAATTATTTTACTGGGATCCAACTTGCGAGTATTGACCTTTTTTTGAACGTCATAGCGGCCATGTCTATTCAATGTGAAATCTTCAGGGTAGCGGAAGAGCAATCGTTTCGCACTTCGCTGCGGCGGATGATTCCCCTGCTACTGTGCGGGACACTTTCGTTCATGCTGCTCTCAACGAGCGCCTGTCGCGCTTTTACTCCCGGAGCAACGACACCGGAACCCACTCCTGAGCCGGAAACCGCGCTTGAGCGGCTTGAGCCGGAGGCGGCCCCTGAGGCAGAGGAAATTTCTGAACTGGAAGTGGCCGTTGATCCGGAGGCGGAGCGGCGAGGGAATGGTCCGACCATCCGGCCCGGCATTCGGATCAATGCGGTTGTGGAAGTGGGCCGTTCCACTGAAACGCAGGCCGACAATGTGCGAGTGACCTTGGAAGGAGAAGCCCCGCTCCCCTTGGTGGGTGAAGTTCATCTGGCAGGCCTGACACTGCGGGAAGCCGAGAGCGTATTGGCCGACGCGTATTCGGAGTATTACCATAATCCGACGGTCCGCGTCGATTTCAGCGGAGATAGCGGCGATGCCACTTCGCCGTGGGGCTATGTGACCGTTCTGGGTCAGGTACGCAACCCGGGACGCGTGAATCTGCCACCGACCCAGGACCTGACGGTAACTCGCGCCATCCAACTCGCCGGCGGACTGGACCGCAGCGCGCGGGATCGGTCCGTCCGTATTACACGCTCAGCCGATAACGGCACGCGTGAAACGTTGCGGGTTAATCTGCGCCAGGTCGGATCGGAAGGGGCGCAACATGAGGACGTATTGCTGAGAAACGGGGATGTCGTGTTCGTTCCCGAGACGTGGTTTTAATTTTAAGGGAACATGAAACAGTCGCATCCCAGAAGAAAGGTGATATCGTCTGCATCCTTGTGCGGCCTGCTGCTGGCCATCGCACTATGCGTCACCGACGCTTACGCGGACACACTGGGGCGTTCGGTGTATCGCCCCTCCGCCAACCCGAACCGCGAGAACAAGGAAGCCGGATTTGCCCTTTATCCGGCGGCCGAGATCTCGCTGACCTACGATAGCAACGCCTTTCTGACCGATGAGAATGAACGAAGGAGCGACACGTTTATGGACCTCATGCTCGGCCTGTCCGGGCGCCTCTCGTCCGGACGCAACAGCCTGACGCTGGGCGGCTGGTATCGGATACGGCGCTACGACGACTTGTCACGCCTGGATAACGAGGATTACACGCTCACCCTTCAGGGCGTCATAGGCAGCGACACGATCGGCATGTCGGATTACTGGACGATCCGGCCCCGTGCGTCCTATAGCAAGACGATTGATTACACCCATGATCCGGACGAGCTGCTTTTGCAGGATGAACAGTCCCCAACGATACGACTGGGCCGGCCCGACCGTGAATTGCAACGTCGGCTGACCTTGGGCGTCGATGTCTCCGGCCCCGCGACCGATAAACTCTGGCTTGATCTGGGGTATGGCTACAGCCGAATCAATTATAAGCGCGAAGACTTGTTTAACGAGGACTCGCACAAACTGGGCGGCCGTGTGGGTTTCAACGTGACGGAGCGCAGCCGCGTTTCTCTCGCGGGTGATATGGCGCAACTGGATAATGACAGCCTTGACGATTCCGTCTATAATTACGCGCTGCGCCTCGGTTACCGCCATCAACGCAGCGATAAACTGGCATTCGATGCGGGGATCGGCTACTTTACCGTGGACTCCGACGAACGGGACATCGACCGCGAGGGGCTCAGCTTCACGGTGGGCGCCCGGTGGCGTATTTCGCCCAAACTTCAACTTTCCCTGGTGGGCGACAACACCACCGAACTGGCGGAAGACGATGCGGGCAACGCCCGCCTCGTATCGCGTGCTATCGCCACATTAAGGCATCACATTACGACGCGCATCTGGTGGGACCTTGGGCTTGGCTATCGACGAGAGGATTACAATCGCCCGTCGCCCCCGCCGGCGGACGAACTGGACCGGAGAGCCGATGTGCCCGGCGGCCTGCGTCCTTTCCGCGATCCGGACGCACCGCTGATCGAGCGTGAAGTGGAACAGTATATTGCCCGACTCGGCTTGATGTTCTGGATCAATGACTACGCCACGTTGCGCGCGGCCGCCTCTTACGAAGACACGCGCGACAATGTCATCGGCGATTATGATCAATACCGCTTCACCATCGCGCTCCGGGTGGCCATCTAAAGTAGTGTCGCGGATGAATTTGACAGGTATTTCGCTCGCATCTGCGCATGCCTGTGATAGACTTGTCAGGGTGGAAAACCGTTAGCGTTCAGGTGCATGAACCGAGGAATATCATGAAGAAGCCAAACCAACTTATTCGAATCATGGCGTGCATCGTTTGCGCGGCCGGCTTGGCCCGCGCCGACGCGCCGGAAATTGATGTGCGGCACATTGTGGAGCGCCCCAGCCGGATCATCGAGGAAGTGACGGGACTGGAACTTGAGGAAGCGGCGCTGCTGCTCCTGCTCTCGCTTGAAGAGCTCGAATTGGCCGACCTCGACCCGGAAGTGAAACAGGAACGCATCGCCGAGCTGGTCGCTTGTTCCGTGCATGCGCTGCTGGAAGCTTCGCCCGACGTCATACGTGAGGTAAGCCCGAACGTCAGAGTGGAACGATTAGCCACGGTCACGGCCGCGGCGGTCATTGCATCGCGTGAATACGCGGAGCCCATTCTTGATTCCATGCTCAGCGGACGTATGCATCCGCATGAACGCCAGACGGTTGAGAACGCGGCCGCGGCGCCGGACCGACACCTGTCCCGCTCGGAATTGCGTTCGGCCCTTCGTTGTATGCCGTCTGTCCGGCCGCTGCCGGTTCGGCCCGAACCCATCCGCCCGTTACCCGAAGATCCCGATCGCACCGAGCCGGAACCCGCGGTGGCGGCTCCCGCAGTGGTGACGCCCGCCCCCGCACCCTTGTATGCCGGGCAATAGACCAGGAACCTGCGGATCGCTTCTACCCCCGCGCCGGTAGCCGATACAGGACGTTAACGTGAATTCCAAAGACAGACATAGACAAGGCGCCTCCCCATCATCGGATGAGCCCGTACTCTCCGATGACCAACCGCACTCCGCCGCGAGCGGTAGTGCGTCCTCCGCTCGGGAACCCGCTCAGTATTACCCCCCGGGGGCAGGATATGGCGGCGGCTATTATTATGGCATGGGCTACGGCGAACAGGTTGGCGGCGGAGGGGGCGTTATTGCGGGGTTATCGCCCACCCAGATTATGCGCGCCGTGCTGCGCAAGTGGTGGCTGGTCTTCCTGGCCGTTCTCTTCGGGGGATCGGCTGCCGTCTTTTATCTACATCAGGCCGAGCCGGTATATCGCGCCGATGCCACGATTGAAATGAGCATACGTCGTCCCCGCATCATGGCGCAACCCGGCGCCATGATTGAGGACGGATTTGCCGGATGGCGCGTGGAAGAATTGCTCAACACGCGCCTCCGCAAACTGCAGGGGCACGAAACCCGGGCCATCGCGCGCCAGATACTGGAAGAACGCGGACACACGCGCCGGGCCGACACCGACCAACTGGACGCCGCCTTGCGCACGGCGCGCATGAGCCGACAACGCGACTCGCATCTTGTCAGCGTCGCAGCGGAAAGTACCAACCCGGACTATGCGGCATTGGCGGCAAATGTCTTCGCTGAGGCCGCCGTCCTGCGCTCCATCCAGGAAAACCGCATTGAGTCGGATCAGGCGGTCGCTTGGTTACAGCAACAAGCCGCACATCAGGCCGTCATGCTCGAACAGGCCGAAGAAGCGCTTCTGAATTTCCGCGCTGGGGAACGCATGAGCCAACTGGAAATCGAGAAACGTATTATCGAGGAATCCGTCATCAGCATGAGCGACGAACTCACCCGCGTCGAGAAGCTACGGCTCATGTCCGCGGAACTCATGGCTCAATTGGAACGCCCGGACATGGCGCCTGATGAATTCGGGCATCTGCCCGAAAGCACACCGCATTTGGACGATATTTTGCGCGCGGTCTCGCAATGGGACGATGCGGGAAGCGCCCTGCGCCGTCTCGGCGCCCGCATGACGGAACGCCATCCGGAGTATATCGAGCAACAAAGCCGCGTCGAGCAGGCGCGTTCACGGGTGCGCGAGTCGATTCATCGCTCACGTGCCGTGGTCAAAGCCAACATGGCGCTGTACGAACAGCAGGCGCGCGGCTTGCGCGAGCGAATTCACGCCCAATCGGACGCGGCCACGGAAATCGAGGGACGCCTCGCGCAACTACGCACCCGTTTAAGCGCGCTTGAGCGCACGCGCGATTCGGCGGACGTCAGTTTCAAGGGGCTACTAACGCGGATTGAGGAGGCGCGTCTGGCGGCGGACGAAAACACCTCCATCGTGCATCTGATCGAAGAGGCGCGGACACCGGGCGCACCCTTCTATCCCCGCCGCCATCGGGCGTTGCTGATTGGACTCTTCAGCGGCGCGGTGCTCGGCGTGGGACTTGCCCTCGGAATCTATCTGCTTGAGGACGGCATCGAAGGGACCGAAGCCATTGAGCGCGCGGCCGGATTGAAGGTCATCGGGTTGGTTCCGCACGCGGAAATTTCCGAACCGAAGGACTTG
Organism: Kiritimatiellia bacterium; assembly: GCA_007136425.1. GTDB lineage: Bacteria > Verrucomicrobiota > Kiritimatiellia > SLAD01 > SLAD01 > SKZA01. The sequence goes on along the minus strand of SLGY01000071.1, from coordinate 2,382 downwards.
GCCGACATGGCGTTGTCCAAGGACTACCATCCCTTGGTCGAAGCCTTCGCCAATCTGCGTGCCATGCTGGAATCGGAGGCCTATCGGGCCAACACCACTTCCATCCTGGTCACGAGCACCGCCCCGCGCGAGGGCAAGACCGCCGCCGCCACCAATCTCGCCATCAGTCTTGCTCGCGCCGGACACCGCACATGCCTGATCGGCTTCGACCTGCGCAAGCCGCGCATGCGCCCAATCTTCGACATCCCCGACGGACATCCCAGCCTGACAACCGCGCTCAAGGAAGGCGAGAACGCGGACTACGCCGAACTCCCCTATCAAGTGAAATCCACGCTGCTCTGGGTGATCAGCAGCCGGCACGGCAGCGAGTCGTCCGCGTCGGAAGTGCTGGGCAGCCGTGCGGTCGCGTCCGTTGTCGAGTGGGCTACGGCCCATTATGATCGGGTCATCATCGATTCCCCGCCCTACAGCCTGATCGGCGATGCGCTCGTACTCGCCGGTCACGTCTCGGGCGTGCTCCTCGTATGCCGTCCAAGCATCACCCGAATGCGCGCCTTGCGACATGTCGCGCGCGACTTCAGCGAGGCCGGCGTGCGCATGCTGGGCATATTGGTCAACGACATCGAATTCAAGCGGAGCTCCTATTTCAGCAATTATCATTACTATGATAACCATGCGTATCGATATGCCCACCGCTACTACGAGGTCGAGTCCAGGGACCCGCATGATCCGGCGCGGAAGGGAATAGCGTCCACCAAAGGATAAACGCCCATGGGCCGCCACTCGTCTCCGTACCGAGATCCAACCGGACCCTATCCATTACAGACCGTACTCACCGTCGGCGTGTGCGTTTTGATCGGTTATACCGTGTGGGCATGGAACGGCTTGGGCGGATGGGTCGAACCCACGCGTCTTGGACTCGGATGCCTGTTGATGGTCTTCACCGCATTCGCAGCGCGTATCCGCGGATCTTCGGGTCTTCTACGTGACCCGTACACTTGGCTGGGGCTCACGTTCATGTTGTTCCTGGCCATCCAGACATGGAACAGCGGACGCTACCTGTACTTCAATCCCGTCGCGGAGCGCTGGATGCATACCGCCACACCCTTCCCCTCGTGGCCCGGGTCCTTTAACCGCTCAGAATCCATGCAGATGCTGTACTGGTTCCTGCCCGCGTGGGCGCTCGGATTGGCCGTTCGACATGCACCCGATTCGAGAACACTTGCGCGCCGCGCGCTACTCTTCTTCGTCGCCAACGGGACGGTACTAGCCCTCTTTGGTCTCATTCAACATGTCACCGGGTCGGATGTGGCATACCGATTCTCCGAGGCCGGTCGTGGCCCTTTCTACGCCTCGTTCGGCTACAGGAATCATGCCGTAGCCTATCTATTGCTTGTGCTGGCCGTAGCGCTGGGCTATCTCGCGTATCGACTGCGACAGCGCTGGTTCATGGCGGAAACCCGTGTTGCGCTCGACGTCTGGCTGGCGGCTACGGCATCGCTCTTGGTCTTTATCGCCATTCATCCCGCCCTGAGCCGCGCGGGCATCATGCTGGCCTGGCTGCTGGTGCTGCTTTTTTGGGCGCCCATCCTGTCCCGTCATCTGTCTCTACACTCGCCTTCAGCCCGACTCCAAGTCGGCATCGTCATCATCCTCGGCATGGGTATTGCATTGTTTTGGATAGCCGTCTTCGGTGGTGACGCCTTGCTCCGGCGCATGGGCGGCGCGCCCCTGGAGACGTTTCGGACCAATATCGAGACCCGGGCGTGGATGTGGTCGGCGGCCCTTCACATGTGGGAAGATCATAAGCTCTGGGGCGTCGGCGGTTGGGGGTACCGGCACCTGTTGCCATTGTATGCGGAAGGTGCGGGTCTGCTCGAAGTGCATCTTCCAGGCAAGGCCAATACACATAACGACGCGCTCCAGTTTCTGGCGGAATTCGGCATCGCGGGCTTCGGTCTCCTGCTGGGCGCGACCGCCGTGCTCGTAGCGCGATTCGTACGCAACGGGCGACACGCGTGGGGCCGCCCTGCCCGCATGCTCTTTGCCATCACGTTCGGCGGCCTCTTTTTTGTCGGATTGCACAGCCTCTTTGATCTACCCTTCCGAAATGCCGCCGTCCTGCAGGCTTGCGTGTTGCTGCTGACCGCAGTACCGGCGGCCTGCCCGAACACGCAGGGGCCGGGCGTCCGGAAGCGACACAAAGCGGAGTCATGAACGACCAAACCATAATCACATCAGCCGCGCCACCCCAATCTCCCTCGCTCACCACAACGGTGGTGCGGGGAGCCGGCTGGATGTTTGCCGGGAAGTTGCTGGGCCGCGGACTGGCGGTTATCAAGCTCATCATTCTCGCCCGTCTGCTGTCGCCTGACGATTTCG
>SLGY01000087.1 GCA_007136425.1 Kiritimatiellia bacterium | reverse complement strand
TCGCATTTCGCGCGCGAGGCAATGGGACCGGACACGAAGGTGCGGTTCCGTCCGCACTTCTTCCCGTTCACCGAACCGAGCGTGGAAGTGGATTTCTCGTGTCATGTATGTCATGGGAAAGGCTGTCGCGTGTGCAAGAACAGTGGCTGGATCGAGATCGCAGGCGCGGGCATGGTGGACCCGAATGTATTCAAGGCGGTCGGCTACGATCCGAACGAGGTCACCGGCTACGCGTTCGGCATGGGCATCGAACGCATCGCAATGATCCTGTTCGGGATCACGGATATCCGCCATCTGTACGAGAACGACGTGCGCTATTTGAGCCAGTTTTGAGGCGGCATGAGAAATACTTGGAGGGGCACGCTTCCGCGTGCCCGGACGCGCGGAAGCGCGTCCCTCCAAATCATCGCTCATGCGGGACGTCCAGCTTTAGTGAGTAGAGGTTGTTAAATGAAATTACCGATCAGTTGGTTAAAGGATTACGTGGATTTCGACGACACCGTCCAGGGGTTGGCGGATAAACTGACCTTTTCCGGCGTGGAAGTGGAAGGCATCGAAATGGTCGGCGGCGAATATCCCGGCATCGTGGTGGGCGAGGTGTTGAGCGTGATGCCTCATCCCAACGCGGATCGGCTGACGATTTGTCGCGTGACGGACGGCGGGCCGGACGCGCAAGTGGTGTGTGGAGCGCCCAATGTGAAAGCGGGCCAGAAGGTCCCGTTTGCGCCCGTCGGCGCCACGTTACCCGACGGCACAAAGCTGAAAAAAGCCAAGATCCGCCAGATGGATTCGCACGGAATGCTGTTGGCGGAAGACGAGCTGGGTCTGTCGGACGATCATTCGGGAATTATGGTGCTGGAGGATCATTGGGCGCCGGGCACCCCTTTGGCCGACGTCCTGGGTCCGCCGGAAACGGTGCTCGACCTGGAGATCACGCCGAACCGGCCCGATTGCCTGTCCCTGATCGGCATCGCGCGGGAAGTGGCCGCACTGTACGGAACAACCCTGAAAGTGCCCGAACTTGAATTACCGGAATCCGACATCGCCGTGGATACGTTGACCCGGGTGGATGTCGATGACCCGGAAGGGTGCCCGCGCTATACCGCGCGCGTCCTGGACGGGATCACGATCGCTCCAAGCCCGTCCTGGATGCAAAAGAGACTGACCTTGGCGGGGATCCGCCCCATCAACAACGTCGTGGATATCACCAATTACGTCATGTTGGAGACAGGCCATCCCCTGCACGCCTTTGATCAGGCCCTGTTGAGTGAAGGCCGCATCGTGGTGCGACGCGCGCAGCCGGGTGAAACGATGGCGACACTCGATGAGATCGAACGGAAACTGTCGCCGGACATCCTGGTGATCGCCGACGCCGCTCAACCGGTGGCCGTGGCGGGCGTAATGGGCGGTGCGGGCAGCGAGATTCGCCCCGAAACAACAACGGTGCTGCTGGAATCGGCCTGCTTTGATCCCCTGCTCACGCGCGCCACATCGCGGGCCTTGGCGCTTTCAACGGAATCCTCGTACCGGTTCGAACGCGGCGTGGACGCGCAAACAGTGGACTGGGCCAGTCAACGGGCGGCGGCCTTGATGGCCGCGCACGTGGGCGCCACCGTGGCGCGCGGCGTAATTGATGCGTATCCAAGCCCGGTGCAGGAACGGGACGTCACCTGTCGCTGGGATTTCGTACGCGCGTTGACCGGGATGTCCATCTCGAACGAAGGCATTCAAACCATCCTCGAATCCCTCGGCCTGGCCCTCGCGCGTTCGGACGAAGAGCGTTTTACGGCGCGCGTACCGACGTTCCGGCGCGATCTGGAACGGGACGTCGACCTCATCGAGGAAGTGGCACGGCTTCACGGTTTGGACAACGTGCCCACGCCGTCGCCGCGCGCAGAACTGGTCCCGGACGCGGATTATCAGTCCAGTCGCGCATTGGCCCGGCTCAAAACCCATCTCGCCGGTTTGGGATTACGCGAAATCATGAATTACAGCCTGACGGCTCCCGCCCTGCTGGATTTATTCAATCCCGACGACCAGGACCGGCGCATCGTGCTGCCGCATCCGATCAGCGCGGATCAGTCCGTGTTGCGGCCGTCCCTGATCCCGCAGATGGTCGAAACGATGGGACGCAACCACGCACGGCAGATACGCGAAACACGATTTTTCGAATCAGGTCGCGTCTACTGGCTTGCCGACGGAGAAAAGTGCGAAGAACAACGAATTGCCCTGGGCTTGATGGGACCCGTCGGTCGCGGCCCGTACGAGAAACGGCAACCGATCGAGGCGGGCGAAATGTTCGCGTGGATGAAAGGCGCGCTGGAAGGCCTGTTTGACGCGCAAGACATTGCGAATTGGTCGGTTGAACGGACAACGCACTCTGCATTTGAGGCGGGCCAGGCCGTCATTGTCCTTGTCGACGGGGAAGAAATCGGCGTGATGGGGCTGATCAGGTCCGATCTGCGCCATGAATGGCGGCTGGAAGACCCGGTCGCCGTTGCGGAATTGCAGAATGCCCCGCTACTCAAGTATTTCGGACGAATCACACCGGCGCGCGCGGTACCGGTATACCCCTCCATTTCACGGGATATGGCGTTGATTGTGGATCAACATGTTGCGCATGAAGACATTGTGACGCTCATCCGCAAACACGCCGAAAAGGACCTGGAAAAAATCGAATTGTTTGATATATTCGAGAGTGACGCCATTGGGTCAGGCAAGAAGAGCATGGCCTACAGCGTCACGTATCGGTCGGATACTCGCACCTTGACGGACGAAGAGGCAAATGAGTATCATGATCGGGTGAAGGACGCGATTAAACGCGAACTGAACGTGTCGATTCGGGAGGGGTAAGACCCGGTTGGATCGGCGTACGATTAGAATTAGAAATTGTGCGAACAAGGTAGATGATGAACCCCATGGTATCATGGTTTGAAACTCTGACCCTCTTATTGCTGGTCGTTGCCTTCGGGCGTCCGGTGTTTGAGGTTTTGATTACTTATTCACGTGAAGAATGTCTCATACGATTATCTCCACGACATGGGCCGCCTGCGCCGCGCGCGTGTCGTCCCGATACGGAATCGGCGGGAAGACCGTCAAGGTGGCCGGGCGGCCGGCTACCGGAATGAGTAATTTTGTTCTTTGACAGATTCAGGGGTTCACGTTCTCCGACGGAGAACAAGATTACCCTGCCTTGTTCGTGATTGGACCAAAGCGGCTCTGACCCATTATCTTTGTTGAGGGAGCTGAGCGCTCAACCGGGGCCTGCATGTCCCTTGAAGCGGGAAAGCAGAAACCGAATTGGCGCGGCACCCACCCTTATATAAAGGGAACAGAGACACGGTCCTAACGGCAAAGGCGGGGTTTTTTTGTGCCCGCCGGCGAAGGGAACGGCAATGGATCTGTTCGAACAGGAGCAGGAGACGAAAAACGGGACGCGGGACGCAGACGCACCGGAAAAGTCGGCGCGTGGCCAACCCCTGGCGGCGCGCATGCGCCCGCGCACTCTGAGCGATGTGGTCGGACAAGACCACATACTCGCCCCCGGCAAGCTCTTGCGCCGCGCCATCGAAGCCGATCGGCTCGGAAGCATTATCCTCTACGGCCCGCCCGGCTGCGGCAAGACGTCGCTGGCCGAAGTGATTGCCCACGCGACCCAGCGCCGGTTCGAGCGGTCCAGCGGCGTCCTGGCAAACGTGCAGATCCTGCGCGAATTGCTCAAGACGGCCGAGCACCGCAAGAAGCATAACGGCGAAGAAACGATCCTGTTCATCGACGAAATACACCGGTTCAATAAAGCGCAGCAGGACGTGCTCCTGCCTTACGTGGAAAGAGGCGACATTACACTGATCGGCGCCACGACACACAATCCCTTCTTCTTCATCAACAGTCCCCTGACCTCGCGTTCCCAAATCTTTCAGCTTGAACCGCTGACCGAAGACGCCATTCGCACGCTGCTCAACCGTGCCGTAACCCACAAAGACGGCTTGGGCGACCGCGCCATCCATTTGGAGGAAGACGCCCTCGCGCACCTGTCCGCCGTATGCGACGGAGACGCGCGGCGCGCGCTGAACGCCCTGGAAATCGCCGCACTGACCACGCCGCCGGGGCCGGACGGCGCGCTAACCATCACGCGAGCAATCACCGAAGAGTCCATCCAGAAAAAAGCGGTCGTGTACGATCACGACGAAGATGAGCATTACGATACGATCTCCGCTTTCATCAAGAGCCTGCGCGGATCCGACCCGCATGCGGCGGTCTATTGGCTGGCCAAGATGCTGTACGCGGGCGAAGACCCGCGTTTCGTCGCACGCCGCATGATCATCTTCGCATCCGAAGATATCGGCAATGCCGACCCGCGCGCGTTGACCGTAGCCGTCAACGCGCTCAGCGGCGTAGATTTCGTCGGCATGCCGGAAGCGCGGATCGTGCTGGGCCAGGCCGCGACCTACCTGGCCACCGCACCGAAGAGCAACGCGTCGTATATGGCGATTGAATCCGCGCTGGCCGACGTAAAGGAGGGGCGCACGCTGCCTGTACCGAAACATCTGCGCGACGGAGGTCCTGTCGGACGCAAGAAACTGGGGTATACGGGTTACAAATACGCGCACCAATACGAGGGACACTTTGTGGATCAGGAATATGTGCCCACTTCCAAGACCTATTACGAACCGGGAAAACAGGGCTACGAGGAAACGATCCGCAAGCGCATGGACCACTGGAATTCATTACGCAAACAAACACGGGAGTCATAACCACCATGAAAAACAAGAACGAAATACGTCGCGCCATACGGGTACAACGAGCCGGCCTAACGCTCGAATGGATCGACACCCAGAGCAAAGCCGCGCTCAAACGGCTGCGCGAGTTGGACGCGCTGAAGAATGCGAGCCAATTGGCCTGTTACCTCGCCAAACCTTTCGAAATCCAAACACAGGCGTTCATCGAATCCCTCCTGACGGAGGGGAAACGGGTATGCGTGCCCCGTCATATCGACAACCAAACCGGCTACGCCTGGTCGTGGGTGCGCCCGGCGGGCGCATGGCGGGACGGCCCCTGGCGCATCCCCGAGCCGGCACACTATGACGCGGCGGATCATCAAGACATCGAGCTGGCCATCGTGCCGGCCGTTGCGGTTGATCCGTCGGGCCAACGGCTCGGGCATGGCGGCGGGAATTTCGATCGCCTGCTTGCCGGGCTGTCGTGCGCGCGAATTGCACTGGTCTTCGATTTTCAGGTGCTGGACGAAGTTCCTGTGGAATCACACGACGTGCCGGTCAATTTTATCGTGACCGAAACGCGCACCCTCAACGTGCCGTCGTAAGGGGCGGAAGAAATCTATCATGACACCAAACAAACATGTCCCCGCGCCACAGCGCCGTTTGACGCGGCGCTTCGTTCGGCACGGCAAGCGACCGACCGGAGGCCGGGAACGTGTATGAGGAGAAATTATGACAACGCCATGGATGAGCCTATTGCTCGTGCTGGGGGGCGCAATCGCGCTCGCCGCAGGCTACGGCGCGCACGCCGTACGCACGCGTTTGAAATCCGCTGCGGCCCAGAAGAATGCGCGCCAGATGCTGGAGGACGCCAAACGCGAATCGGAAACAATCCTGCGAGAAGCCAAACTGCAGGCCAAGGACGAATACATACGCTTGCGCGAGAAATTCGAGGAGGAAACCCGGACACGGCGCCAGGAACTGCTCGGACAGGAAGAGCGCGTGACGCAACGGGAAACGAACCTCGATCGCAAACTGGCCATGCTCGACAAGAAGGAATCCGGTCTCGATGAAAAATTGGAGGAACTGCAAGGCCAACGAAACACCCTGGACCGCAAAGCGGAGGAGCTGGACCGGCTGATCAAAGAACAGCAGCAAAAGATACAGGAGGTCGCCGCGATGGGCCAGGACGAGGCGCGCAACATCCTGATGACGCGCCTGGAGGAGGATCTGCGCAACGAGTCCGGCGCCCTCATACGCCGAATCCAGGAGGAAACTCATGAAAATGCGGAACGCGAGGCGCGGCGCATCATTACCATGGCCGTCGAACGCTATGCGGCGGATCAAGTAAACGACATCACAACCTCGTCGGTTGCCCTGCCCAGCGATGAAATGAAAGGCCGGATCATCGGCAAGGAAGGGCGGAATATACGCGCGCTGGAAGCCGCAACGGGCGTCAACATCATGATCGACGATACGCCGGAACTGGTGGTGATTTCCGGATTCGACCCGTTACGGCGCGAACTGGCAAAGACCTCGCTTGAACGCCTGATCAGCGATGGCCGAATCAATCCGGCCCGAATCGAAGAGGTGGTCGCCAAGGTGCAGACGGAAATCGACGACGCCACCCGGGAAGCCGGCGAGGAGGCCATCTACACACTCGGCTTGCGCAGCGTCGCGCCGGAGATCGTGCGCACGCTGGGTCGCCTGAAGTTCAGGCACAGCTATTCCCAGAACGTCCTCAAACACTCGATCGAAGTGGGACACCTTATGGGCTTGCTCGCAGGTGAAATGGATCTGGATATCGATCTCGCCAAGCGTATCGGCCTGTTCCATGACATCGGCAAAGCGTTGGATCATCAGGTGGAAGGCAGTCACGCCATCATCGGGGCGGACCTGCTTAAACGTCATGGGGAAGCACAGATCGTCTACAACGCCGTCGCCGCGCACCACGGCGACGTGGAAGGCGAAAGCGTGTACGCGCCGCTGACCACCGCGGCGGACGCCATGACCGCCTCGCGGCCCGGCGCGCGGTCCGAGACTACGGAAATCTATATCCAGCGCCTTGAAAAACTGGAGGAAATCGCCAGCGGTTTCCGCGGCGTCGTCAAATCGTTTGCCATCCAGGCCGGCCGCGAAATCCGCGTACTCGTCGAGCCAAGCAAAATCGACGACAACGAAGCGATGCAGATGGCGCGCAATATCAGCAAACAAATCGAGCAGGAACTCCAGTATCCAGGCCAGATCAAGGTCACCGTCGTGCGGGAAACGCGGTGCATCGAGTATGCGCGGTGAGGAGGGGATGCAGTATTCAGTGTTCGGTGTTCAGTGTTCAGTGTTCGGTGTTCAGTATTCGGTGTTCACAAAGAACAGGGCGATACTTTAGAGCAGTTTAAGAAATTCTGTCGCCGCGCTGGCATGGCGCGCCGTAGTCCCCTTGGGGACGGAGGCGGGTAACAGCGTGGAAGCGATATCCTGCGATCAATCTATCCACCGTCTCACGGGCGTGTTGATTAATTCTGAGATCAAGTCTTTCCTGCACATAACTGCTACCCTTAATCGGATACCCTTACCCGACCCGCTTCTCCGCCTTCCGATGCTCCCCGAAGGGGAGCTATTCATAAGCCCTGGATGAAACCCGGGGAAGAAACATTCGCAGGACAAGAACCGTGCTCCCTGAAAGGGAGCCACAAGAGGTGTGTTGCACCCCTTCAGGGTGCGGGATGAGCATAACCTTTACCGCTTCCCGGGGCGTCGCCCCGGGCTGACGAATGGCGCGCCTTCAGCGTGCCGGGAAACGGACGGACACGTCGCGTCCGCAATCAAGAGGGGAAACCGCAGATTACGCCGATTTCGACACGAGATTCGGAATAGATCAACACACCCTCACGACGGCGGCTACGCCTTCTCATGATGGTCGTTCCTTTCCCTATTCCGCTACTCCGCCTCTATCCCATATCCAGGTAAGTGCTGGAGATCTTCGATAGGCTGTAAAACCATGTCTATGTGAGCAAGGCCCGCGGCCCGTAAGTCCTCCTTTATCGACTCCGCGGTTCGAGCGCCGCCCGGATGAATAAGCAGCGCTACACTTAACTCGCCATTCTCGTTTTCAAGATCTGCCAGGGCCTCCTTGTAACGGTCATGTTGTTCGTTCAAGTCAATGGCGAGGCTTTCCCCATCATCGCATATGATGACCATGCGATTCTCGAATACGCGAATAATGACGTCCTGCACTTCGCGATCATGCAGATCGTCCTCCACGTCTTCTTTCTCCGTCACGATATTTTGAAGCAAGCGCTTACGCATATCACCAATGATCGCCTCATCATCATGAGAGGATCCTCCATACTGTTCGAGTAGCGCTCTTATTGCCACATAACGACCGAGTTCCTCGGCAGAAATATCCTTTCCCTCTTCCTTCAGACTATCGATCTCGACATCCAAGTGCCGAAGGATGGTGGATCCAACAACATAATGATTAGGGTTAGCATCGGCCTCCAAGAGAAGTTTAACGATCTCATATTCTCCATCCATCACAGCGAAGTACAATAGACTGAATTCGTAGTCTCCATGAGTGACGGTTGCATTCGCATCCCCTCCCTCCGCCAAATAGCGCTCGATAAAAGCGATATCCCCATGGCGAATTCGACTGGCAACATCGGCGGGCACAGCATTAGCCATTGCTGCCATGCAAAACAACACCGATACGATCATTAGCGAGCGGCTCGTCACTTTCATTTTCATTGCGAACGAAGAATAGGGCGATACCTCAAAATATCAACGATGGCGATTCGCCATCATTCAACACCCGTCCAATCCTCGCCCCTTTCCTTCGCCAAAATCGGCCGATGGGAATTTGGAGTGCGGCGCTCCGCGCCGCTTTGGATCGGGACGCTGCGGCATGCGTGGCGATACGAAGATCGAAAGCGCTTCGCGCACCGCATGCCGATACGAGAAACAGAATCTCTCACCGTAGCGTCGTCACGCCTTCTCATAATGGTCGTCTCTTCCCCTTCCAGACTCGATGCATGAGTGTTTTCACATTTTTGACAGGCGTCAACAGCAAGATATAAAGGATTTCACTATAAATCATTTAATAATTTGACATCCCTTTTTGGTGAGCCTTGGAGGCCGACATGTTCGGTGTAACACGGCGGACATGGTCTTACTGAATACTGGCCACTGAACACTGAATACGTCACTCGTGGCGCAGTGCGACGATGGGGTCGAGGTTGGCGGCGCGAATGGCCGGATACAGTCCGAAAACGATGCCGATGGTCATGCTGATACCTGCGGCGAGAAACAGGCTGTACGTGGTGACGACGGTGGGCATGCCGGCGAGATAGGTGATGAGCTGCGGGATCCCGACGCCTATCGCCATGCCGATCAGGCCGCCGATGGACGATAAGACCACTGTTTCCACAAGGAACTGGCTGATAATCTGGCGGCGCCGCGCACCGATCGCGCGCCGGATCCCGATTTCCCGAGTGCGCTCGGTGACGGAGGCCAGCATGATGTTCATGATACCGATGCCGCCGACAAGCAGGCTGATGCCCGCAATCGAGCCGAGCACGATGTTGAAAGTGCGCTGAGTGGCTTCGGCTTGGCGCAGGAGCGCGAGCGGCACATCCACGGCGTAATCTTCCCGGTCATGGAAACGCTCCAACATGGCGCGAATGGCGGTTGCCGTCGGCATGACATTGGCCACGTCGTCGACCTCAACGACAATCTGATGTAATTCCACCAATTCCACTTCGCGGGTGCCGGTTTGTCGATGCGCAATGACCTCTCCGAATCGTTCGCGAAAAACATGGATCGGGATATAAATGTCCGCGTCGGTATCCATGCGCATATCCCCGCCCGCCGACCCGACGGTTTCCTGCACGCCGACGACCTCGAACACCTCGGAGCCGACCCGCAACGTCTCGCCCTCGGCATGACCGCCGGCCAATAACCGGCGTGCGACCGGCTCCGACAATACGGCCACCGGCGCGGACGTCGTCATATCGCGTTCCTTGAGCACCCGGCCGGCCAGAACGGGGCGCTGTACGATATTGAACCAATCGGGCGTGGTCCCCACGACCCGCAGATCCATCCGTCTCCCCTCGACGCGCCCTTCCTGCCGCATGACGCGCGCGGGAACGGTCTGGCGCACGGAATCGAACGTTTCGCGGATGCGCGCTTCATCGTCGTATAACAGGCCATACACGCTCATGAACGCCGCACGCTCGGTGGGCGCCGCATCATCGACCGGTTTTACAGAGCGCAGGATGATGATGTTGCTCCCAAGACGCCGGATCTGTTCCAAGGCCTCCTGACTGGCCCCCTCCCCGACCGCGAGCATGGCGATGACGCTGCCCACGCCAAAAATGACGCCGAGGGTGGTTAAGAAAGAGCGGAGCTTGTGGAGCAACAAATTCTTGAGCCCCAACTCCACGTCGCGAATGATCCGGATGTTATGCACGCGCGCTCTCCTCGATCCGGTCCACCACGCCGTCTTTCATGTGCAGTCGCGCATCGGCAAAAGCGGCGATCTCCGCTTCGTGTGTGACCATGATGATGGTCATCCCCTGCTCGTTCAACGCCCGAAGCAGTTCCATGAGCTGGGCGCTGGTCGAGGAGTCGAGATTGCCCGTTGGCTCGTCGGCCAGGAGAATACGCGGATCGTTGGCCAGAGCCCGGGCGATGGCCACGCGCTGTTGTTGGCCGCCGGACAGTTCGCTGGGCCGATGATTGAGTCGATCCGCCAATCCGACCCGTTCCGCAAGGGTTTCAGCCCGCTCAAGGCTTTCCCGCGTGGACAGGTTCAGATAATACAACGGCAATTCGATATTCTCGCGCACGGATAGTTGCGGGATGAGGTTGAAACTCTGAAAGATGAAGCCTATCCGGCGCAAACGCAGTTCGCTGAGTCCGTCGTCGTCCATTGCGGACACGTCGTTTCCTTCGAATAGGTACATGCCCGACGTGGGCCGGTCCAGGCAACCCAACAGATTCAGCATGGTGCTCTTACCCGACCCGCTCGCCCCCATGATGGCCCGAAAATCGCCCTTCGCAAAGGACGCGGTGATCCCCGCGAGCGCGTGCACCTGTTCGGCGCCCATCACGTAGGTGCGCCATACCTGTTCCAGCTGAATAATCTGTGCGGGAGCCTCGCTCATTCGGTCGGCATACCCTCCCGTTCGCGGTCGGGCCGCCGGGTTTCCGAACGGCGGGCTTCCTGAAGCGGTGGATTCAACAGCACCCGCTCGCCGGGTTCCAAGCCGTCGAGCACATGGATCATCCGGTTATTGTCCATACCGACTTCCACAACGCGCGGCTCGTACCCGCGCGAGCCGACGACATAGGCGATGGTCTCGCGTCCCACGCGAACCACCGATTGAAGCGGCACATAAACGGCCTCTTCCAACTCCTCGATGATGATTTCCGCACGACAATTCATGCCGGGCCGCAAGCCTTCCGCGTTCGAGTCGATGTACACCTCGGTCTGATACACTTTCAGATCCGGATTAAGCCAGCCGTGCTGCGCGTCGGGCAGCAGGCCGATGCGTTGAACTTGCCCTTCAAAAGTCGTTCCGGGCACGGCATCCACCTGCACCAATGCAGGCAGGCCGGCGGACACTTTGCGCAAGCTCGACTCATGAATGTTTACGTCCGCCATCATCGCGGCGGCGGTCGGGAGATAGATGAGTTCCTGTCGTTCCCGCACCTCCTGCCCTTCGCGCAGGGGTTCGTCGGAACCGCGCCGCCCGCCGCCGGTGGTGACGTACACGACCATCCCGTCCGCCGGCGCCTTGATACGGCATTTGGCGAGCTGCTCGTTGATCCGGTCGAGACGCGCCTCTTGCCGCTCGTATTCGGACTTCTTGGCTCGATAATCCGCTTCCGCCTGCACGATATCGGCCGATGCCCGGAGCCGCACACGTTCAAGCGCCATCCGCTTTTGCTCCACTTCGCTTTCCAACTCTTCCAGGCGCTGTTGATGCGTGTACTCCTGTAACAACGACAGACTCCCTTCCGCCAATTCAAGGTCGATAGCGGAGCGGCGCGCGGCCAATTCGTCCGCCTGCAACTCCATGCGTGTGAGATACCCCTCGTCCGCCAATCGTTCGGACCAAGTCAACTTGTCGTTGGCCCGCTGCAACTCTTCATTGGCCAGATTGATGTCGGCCTCCGCCCGTTGCAATTCCTGCGGATACTCGCCGTCGCTGTATTTCGTCCGGTTAAGCTGGGCGAAACGGTATTCCAGTTCCGCCTGCGATATATCCGCTTCCGCCTGGTTCTTGATGATTTCCAACTGTTCACGCGCACGAATATAGGCGGCTTCGCTGTTCATGACGCGAATCTGCTGGTCCACTTTATTTTCTTCCAGTCCGCTGGCGTCCAGTTCAACGAGCAAATCGCCCTTCTCCACATGCGTGCCTTCGTCGATCAGACTCAAGATGGTGGTGCGCCCTTCAACTTCGGACCGAACAACCACCCGTTCCCGGCTTTGAATCGTGCCGGAGGCCGATACACTGATCGTTAGATCCCCTTCCTGCACGGTGAAGGTGGGCAGATTCGCATCGTCCGCGTCGTCCCGGGTCAGGCCGTACACCGCCAAGGCCCCAACGGCGACGGGCAACACGATCCACAGCAAACGTTTTAATGTATCCTGGCTTTTCTTCATAACCCTCGTTCCTTGATTGCACTTGAGTCGGCTGCACGGGGCGACGGGGCCTTCGTCCAATCCGTATATTCGGTCCATAACCCGTCCTGATCCACCGCCAGGACACCCATATCCCGTTGCAATTCCAATTCCGCAAGCCGATAGGTTACGACCGCAGTAGTCAACGCGTTGCGCGCTGAAATCAAGGCTTCCTGCGCCTCCAACACGTCGCGGATCTGGGCGCGCCCCGCTTGCAGAAACAATTCCGTACTGTCCACCCGCCGCTGGGCCAATTCAACCGACCGCGCCTGAATGGCCATAGTCTCACGCGCTTGGATCAGCACGCGCAACGCGTTGCGGACCTCGGACTTGATCTGGTCCTCCAACTCCTGCACAGCGCGCGTCGACCGTTCCAGGGCGATAAAGCTGTCCCGATACCGGTTGCGTTCCGCCGTACGGCTCCAGGGCGCGTCTACAGCCAGCGCCGCCGTGTACACCCCTTCGCCGGGATCGAACCGGGCATCGCCCAGACCTGCCGAACCCAATCCGCGACGACTCCCCGCCTGAGCCGATCCCGTCAATTCAACGCCGGTTCTCAAATTATCGGCCGCCACCGTCACCGCGCGCTGGGCATCGAACACGCGCCCGCGCGCAATCGACATATCAAGGCGATGTTCAAGCGCCAGGCGAATCGCGTCTTCCGACGTAATACGTTCTTCCCGTTCAATCGGCTCCGTCAACGCCGGGGTTTCGTCTTCCTCCGTTTCCAGAGCCAGCAGCGCTTCCTGTTGTTCAAGTACCCACGCTTCCATTTCATCCGTCAACCGGCGCAAATCCGCCCCGTCCAGTTCGATTTCTGCGTCGGCCGGCAGGCCCAGCGTGATGTTCAACTGGTCCAAGCGCCGCTCGTACGTGGAAACGGCGGCCAGCCAGCGATCCCGGGCGCGCAACTCCTCCTGCTGCGCCTGGTCCACCTGAATCTCGGGCAACCGCCCGGCGTCCCCTAAGCGGCGCGCCCGCTGCGCGGACAGGGCCACGCGCTCGTAATTGTCTTCCGCGTTATGCACCTGATCCAGTTGTTGAAGGACCTGCAGGTATTCGGAGGCCACGCGAACGGCGTATTGCCGTTTGAACCGCTCGAAGCGTTGCATGGCATAGATCACGTCCCGTTCCGCCTGTGTCAACGGTTCCGTCACCACATGGCGGCCCGCGCCGCGTAACAACGGTACCGTCACGGACAGATCGGCCATCACGCCATAGGCCGAATCCCGGTCCATCGTCAGCAACTGCACAAGATCCAGCATGATGCGCGAACTCAGCGCGGCGCCCGTACGCAAGGTGCGGGACATGCCCAGCGTCGCCGTATTGACGATGCCGCGCGTATCATCGTCGTCGCCTGACCGATCGTCGGTGTAGGTGCTTTCCAGTGTTCCCAAATAGGTGTTTCTGAATTCAAAGTCTTCGAGATCCAAATTCAGCGCCGCGCGGTAGATATCCTCCTTGCGATCCTGATACTCCCGGTTGTTCGCTGCGCCGACCTGCAACGCGGTGGTAAGATCCATCTCAAACGGCCCCGCGTCGGTCTCCGCCGTTTCGGACTCCGGCACGGGCGTATCGGTTACGGGATACTCGTCTTCGGGCCAATGCGGTATCGGCGCAAGACGGTCCGTACCCAACGCCTCCGGCCCGGCGGAAGGCAATTCCTGTTCCAACAACAAGCGTCGCCGCAAGGTGTCCACCGGACGCTCTACCGTGAAGGTCGATTCGCGGCCGAACAGCTCCTCTTCCTGGCGCTCTATGATTTCGGTCGCCGCACGATCCGCCTTTTCGCGGTGCCCCGTCGGCGATCGACACGCGGTAAGCAGCATGGCCAAGGACAGGCAGGGTATCACTATTCGCGCGACGCGGATCATCTGAATCCATGCCCGTGCTTCGCGTAATGTATGGTGGCGGTTCATAATTTCGACAGACCGTTTCGGTCCCCCCTCTATCTCGGAACACGGCTCCACGCCGTTTCCAATGCGGGCTAGCCGCCCAACGGGGCGGGGATTTCGGGAAATGCCGCTTCCTTGAATTCCTGGTAAGCCGGCTGTTCACGCAATTCACTAAAAGAGGTGTCTTCCATGAAACGCTGAAATTCGACGGGCGTACAATAGTCCGCACCGCGCCGCACCCAGACCATCGCATCGTCGAATTCCGCCTGTTCGGTATACAGGATAGCCATATTGAAATACCAGGCGGGCACGTCCGGCACGGTTTCAATGAGATGTTTGAAATGTGTGCGCGCCTCCTGATAGCGCCCGGTACGCAAAAGGCAAACGGCCAGGTTATTACGAATACCCGTGTGTTCCGGCATCTCCTGAAGCGCTTGCTCGAAATAGTCCGCGGCCAATTCGTAGCGCCCGTTCAACAGATGCAACATGCCGAAATTGATCCGTGCCTGGACATATTCCGGACGGATTTGCAACGCGGTATGAAGCAGCTCCTCCGCGCGTTCCATTTCGCCTTTCTGGATATATACGGCCGCGAGCGTGTTGTAATTGTCCGCACTGAACGGGTCGGAGCGCAGCGCGGCGTTCAGATAGCTGATGGCTTCGTCGAATTGTCCGCGCTGGGTATGAATGAAGGCCAGAGCCGACTGTGCGGCGTGCATGTCCGACCAGATTTCCAGCGCGCGGCGCGCGGCAATCTCGGCCCGCTCAAGGTCTTCTACCTGTAGATATTGTTGCGCGATGCGAATGTGGCCCATCGCCTCGGTGATCTTGGCTGGATCCATATCCGCGGGCGCATCCTCCTCCATCGTGTCAAGATGCTCGAGGGCGGCCGGCATATCCGGCATGGCCACGGCGGGCGTACGGGGCTCACGCGCATCTTCCGTGCGGGGGGGCAACGCCATTTCCTCTACATCGTCCCGCTGGCGACGTTCCTCCAGTAAGAAGGCTATCCAACTGGCCAACGCCAGGACGAGCGCAACAAACAAAACGAACACCAGCGTCCGGCGCATAAACGCCATACGCACGGCGCGCGGCGTGACGTCCACCTCGGGGTATTCCCTCTTTTCCGGAGGAGGCGCAGGTTTCTGGCCATATATGTCTCTATCGCGTTCCATGGACCTAGCCTCAACTATACCCGCATTTTGCCTGCTGTGCAACGCGTGTCACAGCGCCAGAAAATTCGCCAGCATCCGTTTGCCGTCCTGCGTCAATATCGACTCGGGATGAAACTGCACCCCGTAGACGGGATCCGTGACATGCTGCAATCCCATGATCTCGCCTTCATCCGTTTCCGCGGTAACAGTCAGACAATCCGGCAACGAACTCCGTTCAACAATCAGGGAATGATATCGCGTGGCCTCAAACGGGCGGGGCATCCCCCGGAACAGCCCGTCGCCTTGATGATGGACGAGCGAGGTCTTTCCGTGCATCAGGCGGTCCGCCCGCACGACGCGTCCCCCGTACACTTGGCCCAGGCACTGGTGTCCGAGGCAAACACCGAATAACGGCATGCGACCGGCAAACCGCTCGATCACCGCACACGAAATACCCGCCTCGTTCGGCGAGCAGGGACCGGGACTCACCATCAGCTTGTCGGGCTTGAGCGCCTCGATCTCGTCCAGCGTGATCTCGTCGTTCCGCGCCACACGTACGGCCGCGCCCAGCTCGCCGAGGTATTGTACGAGATTATAGGTAAACGAATCGTAGTTATCGATGACCAGGATCATGATCCGCCTCCCTCGCGAACCGCTTTGTAACGGCCGGCCAGGCCCAGCGCCTTGATCATGCCGCGCGCCTTGTTCTGCGTTTCCTCAAACTCCTTCAACGGATCGGAATCGGCCACAATCCCCGCGCCGGCCTGCACATAGGCCTTCTGCTGCTCCATCAGCACCGTACGAATCGTGATGCAGGAATCCAAATTGCCCGTAAACCCGATATACGCCACCGCGCCGGCATACGCGCCGCGACGCGCTTCCTCCAGTTCTGCGATGATCTCCATCGCCCGCACCTTGGGCGCGCCGCTCACCGTCCCCGCCGGGAACGTGGCGCGCAGAACATCGTAGGCGTCCTGCCCCTTCGCCAGCTTGCCGACGACATCCGAGACAATATGCATCACGTGACTGTACCGCTCGATGACCATCAGTTCGGGGACCTGCACGGAACCATATTCACAGACCCGACCAATATCGTTCCGACCCAAATCCACCAGCATGATGTGTTCGGCGCGCTCCTTGGGGTCGGCCAACAACTCCTCCGCCAGCGCTGCGTCCCGTGCCGGATCGGACGAACGCGGACGCGTACCGGCGATCGGGCGCACCTCCACGCGCTCGTCTTCGCAGCGCACATGGATTTCGGGCGACGAACCCACAACCGCACGGTCCCCGAATTCAAGGCAGAACATGTACGGCGACGGATTAATCGAGCGCAGGGCGCGATACGCGTCCAGCGGTTCGCCCGTCGCGTCCGCTTCAAAACGCTGGGATAACACCACCTGAATCACGTCCCCGGCCCGAATGTATTCCTTGGCCCGGTCCACCGCGGCCATGAAGGATTCCTTTTCCGTATTGGAACGATACGACACGGCGCCCGGCTCGTCGCGCGCGTCCAACACGTACATCGGAACGGACGTGGCCAGATGCGCGCTCATCGCATCAATCCGTCTCAGGGCATCCGCGTACGCTGCTCCGGGATCGCCTTCCACGAAAGCGTTCGCCACCACTTTCATGCTGTGGCGCACATGATCAAAGATGATGATCGTATCCGTAATCCCAAACACCATATCAGGCCATCCCAGTCCCTCCCGTTCACACAACGGGACCTTCTCGAACTGGGCGACCGCGTCATAACCGATATACCCCACCGCCCCGCCGAAGAAACGCGGCAATTCCGGGTCGGGCACGGGCTGATAGCGCGCCATATATGCCTTCAACGCCGATAACGGTTCCACATCTTCCTGCACATCCACGTGCCCGTCGGCGTCTTCAATTTCCACGCGCCGGCCATAACTGCGGAACAGCGCACGCGGCGCGCCCCCGAGAAAAGAATAGCGGGCGATATGTTCGCCGCCTTCCACGCTTTCCAGCAGGAACGCACCCTGCGCCTTGCCCTCGTTTACAAGGGCCGTGCGCAACCGTTCATACGCCAATACCGGAGTTTCCTGATCCGCCAGGAATTCCCGCCAGACCGGAATCAGGTTCCCGCGCTGCGCGCGCTCCAGAAACGTTTTTTTATCGGGTGAGTACATCCCAGTGTTCAGTGTTCGGTGTTCAGTGTTTGGTGTTCTGGGACAAAACTTCCAACATCGAACATTGAACGCTGAACGTCGAAATAGGGGAACTTCGACGTTGGATGTTGAGCGTTCGATGTTGGACGTTCGATGTCCCTCACGGTTCCAGATTCTCCAATTTGCCCGTCTCGTGATTCAATCGCCGATAATAGCAGCCGCGACGGGCGCCGCCTTCGCGGTTCTTCGTGTGGCACATGCCCCCGCCTTTGGGTCGCACAATATATAACAGGGAGTTCTGTTCGCAATTCACGCG
>SLGY01000175.1 GCA_007136425.1 Kiritimatiellia bacterium | reverse complement strand
CTCGACATGACGGTCGTTCCTTTTTCTGTGCACAGTCCCGTCATTTCGAGCGGCTCCCGCGCAGCGGGGGCCGTCGAGAAATCTCATTCTTCGCCGGTACGCGTATTCTTTGAGGAGCTCTTCCCACCCTGTCGGATTGCCGCGCTTTGCTCTGCGCCCAGTCGGGTTGTCGCGAAGGTTGGCGGTGGTTGGTGAAGTCATGGGATGTCTCGATCCATTCGACTGCGCTCAGGACAGGCTCCGCTTCCACCTTCGCCGAAGAGGCTCCGGCGGACAGGTCGCTACGCTCCTAACCAGCATGTTGCACGAAGCGGAAGATTTTACCGCAAAGCGCGCGAAGATCGCAAAGGCCGCAAAGTTCTTATTTTTGGGGTGAGTTTGAGGGCGTTTTCGGGATGAGGGCATACCCCAACCCTATCCACCGTTGTTTTTCCGGTGCCGGGGACAGCACACCGCAGCCTCATTCCAGGCGTCGAACCAGCAAGCCAATGAGGTCCTCATCGGGATACGCTGTTGATACATGCAGCCGAACACCCCGTGTATTGCGAATCACCACTGCCCCAATGCTGTCCCCATCCCGAATCCCGCATCCCGCATCCCGAATCCCGTATCTCGAATCCCGTATCTCGCAACCCGTATCACGGTTCGCGCAATTCAATGCGATAGAAGCCGCTGCGTTCAACGCCGTGGACGTCGTCGGTGTACACATTCATCGGCGGCGTCGCCGGCAGGCCGGTCGCGATGGGCGTGAAGCCTTCCACGCCTTCCATCAGGTTCGTGCTCCAATAGATATCAAACACGCGCCCGTTGGCGGTCTCCCATTGCAGTACCATGCCACCGCCCGGCGCGGGCCGGAAACTGTCGTCCCCGTCAAACGCGAGATCGTCCGGGTCAAGGACGCGAACCGTGGCGGTATCGCTTTGCGCCGTGCCCATGAAGTTCGATACGACGAGATAATACTCCCCGTTATGATGCATATCAGCGTTGGGAATGGGGTAGGTCAGCGCGACCGCGCCGCCCACGGGCTCGCCGTCCTTCCACCATTGGCGCTCGGGTTCCGGATACCCGTCGACGGCAGCCGATAGCGATGCGTTCATGCCGATATACACGTCCCGATCCTGCGGCTGTTGAGTGATGGAAGGCGGATGATTTACGAACAGGTTTGCAACTTCACTGGTCTGAATCCCGAACTGGTTCTGCACCACCACGGTGTATTCGCCCATTTGCCCGGGTTGCGCGTTACCGATGAACAGGGCCTCGTTCTGGGCCGTATCATTGTCGATCAGCGAAATGTTCGTTCCGTTGAACCGCCACTGATAGGTCGGTTCCGGATCGCCCGAAGCCGTTACCTCGAATTGTACCGGGGCATCGATATTGACCGTTTGATCCTGGGGCTGGATAAGGATTTGCGGCGCCTCCCCTTCGCCGGTCTGCCGATCCACGCTGATGTTGCGGATGCCTTGCAGGGTCATGATATCCGCCACATTGGTGAACACGCGAATCTCGTCAAGGAGTCCGTCGAAGGCCGTGACGCCGTCGCCGCCGACATGGAAGCGATTGGTGCTGCCGCCCGTTGTGCCGAGCGCGTCCTTCGGATGCGCGGATAGCAGCGCGACATCGTTGCTCAAGGAACCGGTATAGAATTTCACGGCTTCGCCGCCGGTATCTTCGCTGTCGTAGGTGACCGCAAAGAACACCCAATCGTTGGTATTGAACACGCCCGGATCAGACAGGACCGGTTCCGGATCGCCGCCCGCCGAGGTGACGAAAGCGAATTGGGTATAATTGCTGGTCAACATCAGGTCGAACCCTTGATCCGCCATACGATTGCCGACCAGGCGATGGTCATCGCCTTCCTCGGTGGTGCGCAACCAACCCAGGATCGTGAATTGATTCTGGTCGTTCAATTCGGGAATCGCGGAGGAGGTGCGTAGTCGTTCGTCTTCGCCATCGAAGCGAATGGCAAAGTCGCCCGCCGCACCGGACACGCCGCCCCCGCTGAAGGTCCAGCTTGCGCCGCCGGCCAGAGCGAGGTTCCCCGCGCCGCCGACCGACCCGGCGTTCAGCGCCGTACCGCCGCTGCCTTGATCGAAGTTGTACGATAACAAGCCGGTCTGCGGAGAGACCTGGGTCAAGGTGACAATGATCGATTGTGGCGAGTTGGGCGCTCCACCCTCTACGCTCAACGAGCTGCTCGGATTGCCCAACAACCCCGTGGTATCCACACTGACCGTATGCGTCACGGACCCGCCCGCCGGCACGTTGGTACCGCCGCCCGGTTCGACGGAGAGCCAACCGGCCTGCGGCGTAATGGTATAGGTCAAGTCCGCCGCGCCGTCGTTGGTGATCACAACGGATTTCGGTTCCGGCGGGAAACTGCCCGCGATATAGGTGAAGGCCAGCAGCTCTTCGGAAGGCAGGATCGAGGCCGGATCGCCGAAAAACTGGTTTGCGTTCGGCTCGCCCGGCGTCGGCGGCGAGAATTCCGCCCACTCAAAATGATCCGCCTGGATTCCCGTCCCCACCAGACCTACGGAATTGGTATGCTCAGCTTCCCAATCGCCGACGGGATCGTCTTGATCATGAACGCCGATGAAGTCGAAGCCGCGCACAAGTCCGCCAAAGGACAAGGCCTGTTCGACTTGATCAAGTTCGTTGATTAACCGGATGCCGCCACCGCCGGCAATATCAAAAAGGGTGTTGGTAAGCAGCATGTCTCTTGGCGGGACGGGGATATCCTGTCCGCCCAGCACGAAAAAGCCGAACCCTGTTCCGCCCCAATTGGAGAGCACCGTGCCTTCGCCGAAGGGATAGACGCCAATCGGTTCCTCGGGAGCGGTTCCGTCGATGATTTCAATACGCCAATCGCTGATATCGGAGTTCTCCGCACCGGCCAATTCGATGAAGTCTTTGTTTACACCATCAAAGATCCCACCTTCCCCTGCAAACGCGATGTAATCAATCTCGTTGATCCACACGCTGCCGGGCCGAACGCGCGGGATTTGGTAGGACGCGGGATCCGTCGCGCCGTCTTCGGGGTAGAATACGGTGCCGCCCTGACCGCCGGGGCCGGAGAATTCGACTTCGATATAATATTCGACTAGGGTGCCGGTCGGCTGCGGCGGGATGGTGTCCGTGGTCCGGTAGGAGCCGTCTTGCAGCGTCATGGGCAGGGCGGTAAATGAGCCATTGGTGTCGGTGCGATAATAGCCGGTGAGGGCCAGGTCGGTTGCGCCGTTTTGCGCGATCGTGTTGGCATAGAGCGTCACCTCTTCGTCGCTGAACGGGCGTTCCGGTTCGTGCCAGCCGGTCACCAGCACGTTCGGCGGCGGCTGCGGTTTGGGCACGGAAATATTGTCCACCATCAGGCGCGTGTTCGCGTTGCCGTCATGTTGGACGATGCGCATATAATGCGCGTCCGGATCGCCGACAAAGAGGCTGAAGTTGGTATAGTGCGTGTTCTGAATGCCGGTGACCGTTTCCAGTGTGGTCCAGCTTTCGCCGTCTTCCGATACCTGGACGCGCATGCCGACATTGTCATCGTTGGGCCATGCCCGATAGACGAAGTCGATCGAGCCGATTCCGTCGGTGAAGAAATGGGAGTTGATCGTGGGATCCGGTCCGCCCGAAGGCCGGCGCAGACGGGCGACCTGCCCTTCGAACGCGTTGTCGGAATTGACGATGTTATCGTTTTCTAGGCGCCAGAATTGGTGCGTGGAATCGCCCGCATACGTGTTCTTGGTCGGCCAGGATTCGAAGTCCTGTGTGCGAAATTCGGACGGGTTAGCCACGTTCACGTCGTCGAGCATGAGGATTTGGACGAGGTTCTCGTCTTCCGGCGGCAAGCCGGTGATGAGCAGGTCGTCGAAGGCGACGTTGCCGAGGTCTTTCGTGTACTGGAATTGGAAGCGCGTCATATTTGTGGAGACCTCGAACGAACGGATTTCTCCGCCGAACGCACCGCTGAACGAGGTGATGTCCTCTATGGTGACCCATTGCCCGTCTTCCCAACCGCGCACATGGAATGTGGAGTCGCCACCCGTGCCGTTGCCGCGGATCATGAACTGGATGTTGGTCGGATTTACCACATCCGGCGTGATCACATAGGAATCTCCCTGGTCACGATCGAAGCGCAGGCTGGGCGGTCCGCTTTCGCCGGAGCTGGCGTCGGAGTTGTATTGACCAATTCGATTAAACGTCCAGCCCGGCGGCGCCTGGGAGCCACCATCGAAGGGTTCGGAAATCAGCACGGCTCCGCCTTCCGCTTCGGTTCCCTCGAACAGGTTGCGTATGCGGATGTAATGCGCATCCTCATTGAAGAAGAACCGGGAATAATCCTGCCAGGAGGTTTCGAAGATGCCCTCGATGCGATCCAGCTCGGTCCAAACGTCTCCGTCCGGGGACGCTTCAATCGCCAAGCCGACCGTTCCCAGTCCGTTGGTGCCGCGTCGATAGGAAAAGCTGATCGGGCCATAGCCATTTTCGAAAAAGGGCGATTGGAGATAGTTCGGGTCGTCTTCTTCCGCGCCGAAGATTTGTGCGGACAGACCCGACTTGGCGAACGCTGCGGATACCAACCCGGTACAAATGGTCCAGCCCTGGAACGTGTCGCAGCCGAGCGTTTCTCCGGAGGGCGGCCAGTTATCGAAGTTCATGAAGCGCGTCACCGATAGCGGTTCGGGGAAGGCGATATCGATATCATCAATGATCAGGCGATTGGTGCTGCCGCCGGCATGTTGAATGCGGACATAGCGGCTGTCATAATCCAGCAGGGGCACATCATGGCGTACGTGGTCGATGGTGAATATGTTGTCGATGGTTGACACGGTTTGCCAGTCGAGCAGTCCGAATTCGGAGATTTGCACGCGCAGGCTGATGGGTTCTTCCGGCCCGATTTCCGGGTCGCCGATGAACCCGTGCCGGTAATAGAAGGAGATTGTTCCCAGCCCGCCGTCGAGTCGCGGGCTTTGGACGAATCCGCCGTAGACCCCCGTGTTGGTGGCGTTCGGCGCGGATGCGAGGCTTGCGGCGAGGCCGGATCGCGCCAGTTGATTGGTGATGCCGTCTTCAATGACAACGGACACGGTCTTGCCCGTGTTCAGCAGCCATCCCCCGTGCAGGTAATTGTCGTCCACGGTGGCGCCCGGCCAATCGTTGAAGTCCTGACTTCTGCTGGCTTGAACGGCTTCAAGGTTTACGTCATCGATCAGCAACGTGCCGGACGGCCCCGTATTCGCGGCATACATGACCACGCGCGCCCAGGCCGCTTTGGCGGGGGCCTTTGCGGAGACGGTTTGCACCTGCCACTCGTTGGTAACGCCCATCAAACTGATGGTTTCTTCCGCCAGAAGATTGTCGCCGTTGAAATCATAGAATTCGAGGCGCATGCCTTGCTCGTCGGCGGACCATTGATTGGGTGCGCCTTCCGCATAGAACCAAGCGCTGGCCTCATAGGTCAGGCCGGGCTCGACCGGCGCTTCCTGCCACCATTCCCCGGAACTGAAGCCGGACCAATTTCCGAGAATGGCCGCGAACCAGTCTCCGTCCGGTATGAACGGAGGCGGATCCTCCCAGTCTCCGCGCTCGGCGCCTCCCGACACACCGCCGTGCACATTGGGATTGTTCTGTTGCCAATACCGGGCTCGGGAGGCCTCGGAGCCGGGTGTTTCGAAACTGCTGTTATGAAGGAGGTTGTTGGTCAGGTTGTTGATGGCCATGACGCTGTAACGACGCGTCTGATCGTTGAACGTGAAGCGGATGATCGTGCTGTCGGTCGTGTTGTTGACGGTGAAGTTCCCGAATTCTTTGATCGCTACGCCGGCTTGCGGCAAGGTCTCATGCGGCTGGACGCCGATGCCCCAGTTGTTGCCGTCATCAAAGCCGGTTGGCGTCGAGAACTTGAATTCGAACTCGCCCGCGGGGATGGCAATGTCTCCCTGCCAGACGTAATCGTCCACCAGGGTCAGGTTATTGGCTCCGGTGTTCCACCCGTTGAAATCTCCCACCGCGCTGACGGCGGGATAGGTCGACTCGAACGCGTGGGAAGGGAACACGCCGGCCAGCAGGGCGGAAAAGGTCCAGAAAACGAGTTTTTTCAACGAGTGACGCATGATACGGAAACCTCTCATGGATATTGTCTTTCCAGTCTAAAAGATACCCCTTACAGGTCCTGGGTGTCAAAGGGTTACACAGGTAAACCCGCGTGGTGCATCGAAAGCCTATTGTCTTACATACGGCTGACAAGCATCCGTAGGGGCTGTATCAAAACCCTAGGCAAGAGCTCTTAGAAATGAGGTTTTGGAGTGCGGCGCTCTGCGCCGCTTTGGATCGACACTTTGTAACGTGTTTATTGACAAGACAATAGAAAGCGGCGCAGAGCGCCGCACTCCAAAGCGCTTCGCGCAAGAGCATGTTGAACCCCCTGAAACCGATCCTTTTGATACAGCCCCATGTGCTCCCATTGAAAATGGGAGCTACTCCTCTTCCGTCAGCCAGATGAAGGAACGGACAATCGTGCGATTCGCGCCATCGACCAAGGCCGGATCGCGCCAGATTAAGGCCACCGCGCGTTGTTCCGCGACCACAAATTCATCCAGATCGAGTTCAGAGGGCACTTCAATTTCAGACAGGGTGGGGTCCGGATTGAAGCCGCGCGGGAAGGTACGGGTGATCAGGAAAACGGTGTACAAGGTGTCGCGTGTTCCCAGCATGCCCATGGTGTTGCGAACGACGCTTTCGGCCTCGAACTTGTTCGGCGCGGTCAAGCCAAGGATCGAGCTGACATCGTTCACGGTCAGGCCGGATAACTGCGAAAGATCCGAAAGGTTCCGGGCGCGGCCCGGCAGATTTTCCACGCCGTCCCGTATCCGCAACGCCAGTTCCCTCGCCTCAGCCACCGTGACAGAGCCTCTGGCGCCCGGCGCGTTACGGAACTGTTCAACAGGGGCCGCGTAGAAGGCCGTTTGCAGGACGGGTACGTGAGGCGAATTGATGTTTACCAAGCCGCGCCGCGTGGGTTCCTCATGAATCTTGAGTCGGTCAACGACCCGGGACGTGTTGTCGGGGTCCGGTCCCAGCAGGCGTACGGTGGTCCACGGGGTGTTGGTGTTGTGCAACAGATAGCTCAGTTCGCCCACGGAACGCAATGGCCGGTGCGCGCAATACATCAATTGATTCACCTCGTCGGGTGGCCCGCTCAATGTGTCATTGGGTTCGCCCAGGGTGTGCGGAAGGGAGCTTTGCCATTGCAGCGTGTTTGCGGGATCCCAATTCAATCGCGGATCGTTGGCCGACATGGCGGCATACTGTCCCAGGGGAACAAAATCGCCGTCCGCCGGAAGGGCCCGTATTTGTGCGCCGGGGATGATGGATTGAAAGCTGGCCTGCGGCCATGTGCCATTCACTCGATTGACCTCTCCGACTACCTCATCTCCGTCAAGCAAGACCACGTCAATCGGGTCTTCTATCAGGATGCGTATGGGAAATGCCACGAGGTCGTTCAAATCCGACCAGTCAAAGTCACTGGCTTCGGCTTCGTAGGTGAACCGCCAAACTCGATAATCGTCCGGGCCGCCTGTATGCGAGGTCGGTGTGTCGACCGATTCCTCTTCCATGGTGGTATTCCACTCGCCGAAGGCGGGAAATTGGGCGGACTCGAATACTTGCGGGGGTTCTTCCATGCGTACAGAGAACCCGGGCATTGCCGACGGCTCGGGAAACGGGTACCAGGTCTCGACCGCTACGTGAATGCGGATAGAGAAATCATAACGGGGTTCGTCGGGATCGAAATCGGATACGGGCGCGCGGGCGAAGGAATTGCTGACGACGACTTCGTTGATCATCGGCACGCGCGTGAAGCTGAACCCGCCGGGATCATCCGGGATCCAGGGGGTCTGGCCGTCCCGCGTATAGTCTTTGAGGATAGTCAGAAAATCGGCCGCCTCCTCATTCGAATCAAAGGGCGGATTGGGTTGCTGGGTCAGCACGGCGATAATATTCGCGTCGCTATCCCATCCACTTTCATCTTCATCGTCATCGTAACTTCCCGCCACATTGGCCTTTTCGAAGGTCAGCGGATCGCCCGTCGGCGCAATGAACTCTTCATCGGGATAATGCGAAAAGACCTGGAAATGATTGACATAGCTGGGCCGGGGCCGAAATGGAGGGTCCTGGTCAACTATACTCGGACTTTGGGGGGTGCCATCATCCTGGGCATCCCATATCCCGAGCGCGTATAGTTCTGGCAGCGTCTCAAAGCGCTGAAACCAGTTATCCCTCCAGCGCCCCAGTGGTCCGCCCTCCTCTTCCGGCGGCGGAACATATGTGGCCTCCGGGAGGATGACATCCGGGCCGACACGATGGATGATCTGCAGCTCTTCTGGTCCGGCCCCATGTGCACGATTGGCTCCGGAGACATGGTTCGCGTCGAGTAACCCGGACGTATTAACAATCATGAAGGCGTATTGGCCATAGAAGCGACCGGTTTCCGGATCTTCTATATCTACCCAGTCCAGGTCGTCCGCGCCGCGAGCCCTATCGTGCAAGACCCCCGGCACATAACGTATTCCAATTTCGTCCGTAAAATTCTCCCCTCCGGCGCCTGTATCGGGAGGGTCCGTAAACCACGAAGGATAAAAATCATCGCCTTCAAATTCCATGACGGCCGGGATATGTTCGGTGACCACCTGTCCGAGGGCGGAGTCCATCAGGCTGCGCGCCCGCACGATATCCACATAAGCGCTTGCCGCCATCCGTTCGGTGCGCATGGAGATGGAGAAGGCAACGCCCATCAGGACCATGACGGCGAGCATGCCCAGCACAATGACCAGTGCTATGCCGCTGCGTCCATTCTCGTGTTTTAACATGCCATTGATCACAATATATAGCCCTCACGATTACGCAGATAAATGCGGGCCGAATAGCGGCGCGCATTGCGCTCACGGAAATCCTCCCATTCGGGGTGATCCATCTTATACATCTGAGCCAGTTGCGCTATTTCATCGTCGCCCATCACCTCAAGGTACAAATCGACCCACAAGGGCACGCCATGATCGGCGGAATCAAAATTGAATACATGTTGGCCCTCCTCCGTGTATGCCCAGAATTCAAAGGCCACCAGATTAACGGCAATGGTTTCCGCTTCATGGCTGGCTACATGATCAGGCATCCACCAGTCTCTTCGGTGATAGGCCGAGTAGAGCAGGCCGGCCCCCGGCGGTCTGCGGCCTGGATTGTCGTCCACGGTATGGGGCATTCGTGTGCCGCGACGCCGGACGAGTCTGTACCGGGGGCCGTCATCATGGTTGATGTCCATGGGGTCGCCCGCGGCATCGATCATATAATCCGCATAATAGACAAACTGGGAAGTCGCCCGCCGTACCGCATTGTGATTTCGCGGCCCGCCGGTGCCGCGCCAGGGCGGGGTCAATGTGTACGCCAGGAAGGCCACCGAGTCCGTATCTTCGTCATAGACGGGAACACTAAGGCTTCGCTGTTCGTCTATTTCGCTGTGCATGCGAAACGAAATGGCTTGATCGGAAATAGCCGTGGAAAGTTCCTGAACAAGAAAGTCCATCACGACGCGCGCTTCCTGTGCCTCCATTACGCGTTTGGTGCCCAAGCTCCACATGCGGTTTGTGTCGGTGAAGACCCGCGACATCATCAGCACGATGATGACGAGTATACCCATGGAGGTTAACAGCTCCAGCAGGGTAAACCCTCGGGAATCGATTCTCGCGCGCTTAATCATGGTCAGGACCCTGTATTGAAGAATTCAGTGTAAAAACGGATCGGATTGTTGGTGGGCCCTACCTCGCCGGGCCATATCGTCAAAATGGCGTACGCGCGGTTGTCCGTGTTGGCTGGATGAGGCTGTACGACCAAGTCGTAGCGCAGGGCGTAATCAATCGCTTCTCCCCCGAGCGCCGCCGGGCGGTATTGAACGGTTTGCATGCCGCGGTTCGGTCTTACGATCTGCTGCGCGGTATACGCCCATTTCTCCGGTGACCGCGAGGGCACGGTAAGATTTGCTATACTGTCCCACGAATTCACGCTGGCCTGCGCGCGATATCCGTAAAAGACCTCTTCCGCGAACATGGCCGCATAGGTGTCGTCTATGGCATGTTTGTTGGCGTGCATGCCGGCGGGGAACAGGCTGAACACGGCCAGCATGCCCATGCTGATGACCATGATGGCCAAGGCTATTTCTACCAGCGTGAAGCCGGAATTTTCTCTATTTCTTTTCATGACACGTGCTCACTCAGTCGTTATTGCGCTGAAACTCCCGGATGATGCTCTGGCCGGTCAGGGCATTTACCGTAATGCCGCGTAACGGAAGATCCTCGTGGACAAAGATGTTGTCAAACACTCCGGAGTCCGGATCATACTCGGTCCATCCTTCCGCCAAATAGAGTGTGGGGTTGACAACGCCCCCTACGAAAATGCGGCCATCGGGACGGAAGCCCAAGGCAAACAATTCTCGTTGAGGCCCATCGTTGTTCGGGAAATGGACTTCGTCAGCCAGAAAGATTTCATTCCCGCCCGCACCACCGTGTTGAAGGGTAAAGATGTTGCGAGGCAACTCTCCAGCGGTCGCCGCCACGTCCGGGTCAAAAACGATGCCTTGCGGAAGCTCGAGCCAGTCGGTCATATAGCCGTCCCGATTTCCGTACAAGGCATATTGCCGAAACGCCTTGCTCGCGTCCAGATCCGGGGCGTCATCGGGCAGCAGCATCACGACTCGTTGCCGTGAGGTGATCGCGTTTTGTCTGGCAAGTGAGAGGTTGGCATTAACCTGAAATATGGCGGTTCGCAGTCTGCCCCCGCGTCCCGCATCCTGGAAGACGGGAATTGCAAAGAGGGTCAGCAGGCCGATTATGCCGATGACGACCATAAGCTCGACCATCGTGAAGCCCGCTTGATTCTGGTTAACTCTTTTCACCGCACTTTACTTCCATGAAGTGATATGTCGTTCCACATTTTCAGGTTCTTCCCCGAGCGACCATGCGGCAACGAGCACTTCCGCCTCGTCATGGTCCCGCGGAGTAATGGCCCCTTCGAAGTCGATGTCCACCATGACGCGGTAGGGGCGCCCCCACGGATCGACGAAGTCCGGATTGGCCTCGTCATCGGAGAGGCTGCGATCGGTTACTTCAAGAAAGACGATCCGGCGGCGATTGTTGGCATGACCGGAGTTCCCGGTTCCATCCCGGGCCCTTAATACGTTGAGAAGGCGGGAGTTGCCGTCGATGTATTCCGCCGTGCCATCTCCCTGGTGCGGGAAGCGGCTGTATTCGTTGTAATAGGCCCGGACCGCGGAATGCAGGGCGGCCACTTCGGTGTTCGCCTGCGCCCGCCGCGCGGATTCCAGCGCGCGACCGATCACAGGTACCGAAAGCGACGCCAGGACGGCAATGATCGCAATGACGACCATCAATTCGATGAGGGTAAATCCCCCGTTATGACGCCCTGCCGCGCGACCTTGTCTGTTTATGTTCCATTTCATCCGGATGATCTCCCTTTTATCGAATAATGTCGTACTCATAATCTTCGCCCGATGGTACATTGTCCGGGCCGCCGGACGGGCCCCATGACCAGAGCTCGAAGGATACGGCGCGGCCGGTGGTCTCTCCCGGTCTTCTCCTTGGGCGATATTCGTAGGCTCGGCCCCATGGATCTTCAAAGGTAAGCTTTTCTTCCACAAAATTCGTCAGGGCGGGCGTAATATCTTCCCAGCCTTGAACGCTTTCAATGTTCTCCAAGGGATAGGTCCTATGGCGCACCTGATACTCGGTCAACGCCGTCCGGAGCTGATTCAGTTGAGCGCGTGCCTGTGCGTCGCTGGCCCTGCGGCTCGCGTAGCCGGAGATCCCTATGACGATCGCGCCGAGAATGGCCATGATCATCACGACGGCGAGCAATTCTATGATGGTAAAGCCGTCGTGCCCTCGCGAAGCGGGGCCTCGGCTGTCAAGCGAAAGGTTCTTCATATTTGTCCTGTGCTTCTTCATCATACACCTGCGGCCCCGGTTTTGTTCAACCCGGATATTTGAAGTTAATATACCCGTAGAACCGGTGTTTTGGAAGGGAAAAGAGGAAGAGTAAGAAGTAAGAAGTGGGAAGTAAGAAGTGAGAAGTGAGAAGTTGGAGGTCGGAGGTCAGAAGTCGGAAGTCAGAAGTAAGAAGTTGGACGGAGGGACGGTTGGACGGTGTTCGAGTAAGAGGAGGGAGTCCGGTACTCTTAAGCGCTACACTTAACCGCCACACTTGAACGGATACACTTAAGCGATCCGCTTGCAGCGGGATGCGGGATTCGGGTTCCGAGATGCGGGTTGCGGGAAGAGGGTTTACCGCAAAGATCGCGAAGGGCGCAAAGAAGGCTCGCCGCAAAGAGGCACAAAAATGCGCAAGAATTGGCAGGAACACTCTTTTGCGTAGTCTTGCGCCCTATCTATTTGGAATGGGAAAACGAGAGCTTCTGGGTTGCGTCACAAGCCCTTGTGCTTTATCATTATCATACTGAAAAATGAAGAAAATCCGGATAGCTTGGAAACACAACGAGCGGCAATTGCATCTAAGTGGGGTGGCGACATGACAAATGAAACAACGCTATTGGACCGGATCACGGTGAACCCTCGCATCTTTGGCGGGAAGCCGATTGTCAGGGGCCGTCGCTTGGCTGTTGAGCATGTTTTGGGCATGTTGGCTGCCGGTGATTCCATAGAGACAATTTTGAATGGTTATCCGTGGTTGGAGCATGATGATGTTCGGGCATGTATTGCTTATGCCCATCGCTTGGTGGAACACGAGCGTGTTGAACCGCTCATCGCGGAAGCCTCTGCGTGAACATCTTGCTGGATACGTGTGTTTGGGGTGGCGCCAGACGCGATTTGCTGGATGCCGGACATGACGTTGTTTGGGCGGGGTCTTGGCCGGAAGATCCTGGTGATGATGAGATTCTTGCCAAAGCAAACGCCGAGCAGCGCGTGTTGATTACTCTCGACAAAGACTTTGGCGAATTGGTCATTGTACGTGGAATATCTCATGCTGGCATTCTTCGCCTTGTGAATATACCGGCCAAGCGACAAGGCCCGCTGTCCGTCTCTTTGCTTGTTCGCTACGAAGTGCAACTCTTAGCGTCTGCCATCATTACAGCAACAGAGTCGCGAGTGCGCATTCGAGTACCCGAAACCACCGATGAATGAGGCCGCCGCCGGCATTGCCGATTGCCGAATGGTTGGGGTGCAGAAGTAGGAAGTAAGAGGTGAGAAGTCAGAAGTCGGTTGGGCGGTTGGGCGGTTGGACAGTTGGACGGTTCGGGATGCGGGATTCGGGTTCCGAGATGCGGGTTGCGGGAAGAGGGAAGAGGGTTTACCGCAAAGATCGCGAAGGGCGCAAAGAAGGCTCGCCGCAAAGAGGCACAAGAAGGCGCAAGAATTGTTTTTGAGCATGCTTGCGCCTTTTTCGGCCTGTCATCCGGGAGGAACCACGCTTTACTTTTGCTCGATTAGTTTCAACGCATCCGAAGAAGACAGAATCCGAATATTCTTCCACTGCCCCAGGTTGAGAAGGTGTGCGTCGCCCGAAACGACGAAATCTGCATCCGCCGTCATGGCGCACTCGAGAATCGCATGGTCGTCCGGGTCGGCGTCAACCGCCCGAATACGTCGGGTTGGCGAAACTACGACACACAGGTCGTGCAACGCTTCGATCAGGGTGAGTGCCTGTTCGGCCGATAACCCGAATTTCGGACGCTGCAGGACATCGCGCACTTCGTCCAGAATCGGCAGAGACGTGAAACACGCAATTTCACCCGCCAGGGCGCGCTCAAGGATGCGGGCCGGCGGGCCGCCAAAAAGAAAACCGGAGATGATAACATTTGAATCAAGAACAACACGCGTGCTCATCGGCGCGCTGCTTTGCGATACGCCTGTATTTCTCCGGACACATCGTCCGGAGTCAGGTTCTTCGTTTTGGCAACGTTGCGCCCCATCGCAAAAATATCGGCCCAGCGTCGCTTCCGCTCGATATACGCGCGCGCCGCTTCGCGCAGGAACTCGGACCGGCTACGCGACTCTTTCCTGGCCACTTGGTCAATTTCTCGCAGCAGATCCTTTTGAAAGGCAATATTGACGGTACTTGTGCGCATAGCATTACTCCTCGCGATATGGTGTCAATATACAAGGATTGTATTGGCGTTGTCAAGCAGGCGCAAGCATTGGCAGGAACACTCTTTTGCGCATGCTTGCGCCTTTTTGCGGCAATGTCTGTTGAGGCGTTTGGACTGCGGCGCTGTCCCCGTGCTTGACGGCGTGCGGCCCGACATCTTACAAATACGGCTGTTATCCGAACCCTGAACCCTGAACCCCGACCCCTGAGACCTTACATGAACGCATACTTACGTATAGCTCGATCGCTGTTTGTCGTTGCGGCCCTGCTTGTCGCGTCGCCCGTGTTTGGAGCGGAAACAACGGAAGCCTTCGCCCAAAGCATGACGCTTTCGGAAATCATTCAGACCGGCGGCTGGATCATGTACGTGCTGGGCGCGATGTCGGTCGGCGGCGTGGCGTTGATCGTCTATTTCTTTATCGTCCTGCGCGAGGAACAAGTGACGCCGAAAGCGTTCACGCTGGAATTGAGCCGGCTGGTGGCGGAAGGCAATTTCGAGGGCGCGCGCACGGCGTGTCGCAGCAAACCGTCGCCGGTGAGCGCGGTGACATTGGCGGCGCTGGATTATGCGGAACAAACGGAGCAGCCGGAACCGGGCATGGTGAAGGAAATCATCGAAGGCGAAGGAAGTCGCCAGTCGGCCATGCTGCAGAACCAGACTCATTACCTGCTCGATATCGGGGTGATCGCGCCGATGATCGGCTTGCTGGGCACGGTGCTGGGTATGTTGACCGCGTTCAACGCCGTAGCGTTGGACCTGGCGCGCGCGAAGCCGATCTATCTCGCGCAAGGCGTGTCGCAGGCGCTGGTCACAACGGCGGCGGGGCTGATGGTCGGTATCCCCGCCATGATCTTCTATGCCTATTTCCGAGGTCGCGCGGGCAAACTCATCGCGCGCCTGGAAACGGTGTCGGCGGATTTGATGACGCAGATGATGAAGAGGAAGAAGTAGGAAGTAAGAAGTAAGAAGTGAGAAGTAAGAAGTTGGACAGTTGGATGGTGTGAGTGGGGGAGTTTAGTAGCGCTTTGGTAGGGCAGGAATCAGCATGAATTTCAGGAAGCAGCTTAAGCCGGAGACGGTCGGGTTCCAGTTGGCGCCGATGATCGATGTGGTGTTCCTGCTGCTGTGCTTTTTCATGACCAGCCAGATCTTCGCGCAATGGGAGACGGAGATCGATATCACCCTGCCCACGGCGGAGACGGGCCAGGTGCCCGAACGGTTGCCGGGCGAGATTATCATCAACATCGGCGCCGACGGCGGGTTGGTGGTCAACGCGCAACCGGTGTCGGACGAGGAATTGGCCTCCACACTGGCGCGGGTGGCCGACCTGTTTCCGGGTCAACCGGTGCTGATTCGGGCGGATCGCAAGACGGAATACGAGGCGGTGATCCGGGTCCTGGATCTGTGTCGCCAGGCGGATATCTGGAACATCTCCTTCGCCACAGGGGTGCCGGAGTAGGCGGGAAGAAGTAGGACGGTTGGACGGTTGGACGGTTGGACGGTTGGACGGTCGGACGGTGGGACGGTTGGACGGTTGGACAGTGGTCTGCTCAACTCAGCGAGTCATTTCGAGCGAAGTCGTGCGAAGCGCGACGAAGCTTGCCCCGTGGCTTCGCGGGGTCGAGAAATCCCCGTCCTTGCCGGCAAGCGAGATACGAGATTCGAGATGCGGGATTCGAGATGCGGG
Organism: Kiritimatiellia bacterium; assembly: GCA_007136425.1. GTDB lineage: Bacteria > Verrucomicrobiota > Kiritimatiellia > SLAD01 > SLAD01 > SKZA01. The sequence goes on along the minus strand of SLGY01000175.1, from coordinate 2,046 downwards.
ATGCGAGGAAGAGGGTTGGACAGTTGGACTGTTGGACGGTTGGACGGTCGAGTAAGGGGAGGCGAGATGCGAGTTGCGGGATACGGGATACGGGATACGGGATGCGGGATGCGAGATGTGGGCATAGTTGAATATTGAACATTGAACCCTGAAGATTTTCCCGGCCATGGCACGTTTCATTATCCCGCTGTTATCGTTTGCGTTTCTTCTGCAACAAGCGCCGGCGTTGGCGCCGGAAGATCAGATGCAGTTTGCGGACGGACTGTATGTGCGTGGTCTGTACGATCTGGCATTGGCCGAATACCTGAAACTGTCGCGCGAGGCGGAAGATTTTGCGCGGATGGATCTGGTGTTGTATCGCATCGGGGAATGCCATCGGCGACTGGATAACATCGGTGCGGCGGAACGGTTCTACCTGCGCGTGTTGCGCGAACATCCGGACAGCGCCGTGACGGAGCGCGCGCGGTTTCGGCGCGCGGAAGCGGTGTTGACCCGGGGCCGGTATGGCGAGGCGCACGATCTGTTTCAGGCCTTTCTGGACGATGCGCCCCCGGAGAGGTTGAAGGCGCCGGCGCTGTATTATCGCGGTTACGCGGCGAAGCGCGATGGGCGGGCGGCGGCGGCGGAGCGGGATTTTCAGACGGTGCTGGACACGTATCCGGACGCGCCCTTTGCGTCGCTGGCCGCGTTGGACCTGGCGGCGCTGTACGCCGATCAGCCGGACCGGGCGTCGGACGCGTTGGCGTTGTACGCGCGTGCGGCGTCGGAGCCCGCGACACCCGAGGTGGGGGCGGAAGCGGTGTTTCAACAGGCCGAATGGTTTTTCGGGACGGCGGATTACGAGGAGAGCGCGACACAGTACGCGCGGTTGTTGAGCGCCTATCCGGACAGCGCGCGCGCCGAAGAGGCGCGGCGGCAGGCGGCGTGGGCCTTTTACAACGCAGGCCGCTACGCCGAAGGACAAGCCCTTGCCGAACAGGCGCTGGACGATCCGGCGCAGGAAGCGTATCGGGCGGAGTGGTTGTATGTGCTGGCCAATTGTCGCCGCCAATTGCTGAAGACGGATGAAGCGCGGGCGACGTATGAACGGCTTCTGGACGAACATCCCGATCATGAACTGGCGCAGGTGGCGTCGTACGAGGTGGCGCTGCTGGCGTTTCGGGACGATGAATTCGACACGGCCTTGGCGCGGGTGGAAGGGATCGAGCCCGACGAGGCGTTGCGCGGTGATTTGTACTGGCTGCTCGCCGAGTCCTATGCCGGCGTGGGGCGCGATGACGAGGCGGTGCAGTATTATCGGTTGCTGCTCGACGCCGAACCGGACGAGCCGCGCGCGCCGAAGGTGTTGTATCGGCTTGGTCGACTTTTGCAGGCGCGGGGCGATTATCCGGACGCCGCGCGCGCGTATCGCCGGTTAGCCGAGGAGTATCCGGAGGATGCGCTGGCGCCGCAGGGCCTGTTTGCGGCGGCCTTTTGCATGGCGGCGACGGATCGGTACGAGGAGGCGGCGGGCGATTGGGACGCCTTGCTGGAAAGGTATCCGGACCATGCCAGGGCGCCCGAGGCGCGGTACCAGTTGGCCTTGGCGGAAATGCAGCGGGAACGCGATGACCGGGCGCGCTCGTTGTTGTCCGATTTTGTCGAGCGGCACGGGGATACGCCGTTTATTGCGGAAGCGCATTATTGGTTGGGCGTGTTGCAGGAACGCGAGGAGGCGTATGCCGATGCGGAGCGTTCCTTGCGCGCGGCGCTGGAGGCGGGGCTGACCGGGGAACGAGCCGGCCGGGCGCAGTTTCGGTTGGCGTTGATGCTACAACGGCAGGACCAGAAGGAGGAGGCAGCGGACCTGTTACAGGGACTGCTGGATACGGCGGATCGCGGGCCATTCAGCCCGGCGCTGTTGGAATGGCTTGCGGTGTATCGGCTGGATGCGGGAGAATACGAAGCGGCCGCGCCGGCGGCGCAGGCGTTGCAGGAAACGGGGGATACGGCGGCCTGGCGTCAGATCGGCTGGGCGTTGCTCGGTCGGGCGCGACAAGGCGCCGG
>SLGY01000123.1 GCA_007136425.1 Kiritimatiellia bacterium | reverse complement strand
TCACCACGGCCATCATGGCGTTATTCTAGTCATGCGCATACTTCACATAGGTCTGATGTCTGTATTGCTGTCTCTGGGAGCCCAGCAAGCCGGTGCGCATTACTGGTGGATACTCGCCACCTCGGCCGGGCCGGCGCCCGGTGAGTCCGTGCGATTGGAAGTGGGCGGTGGCCATGGTTTTCCTGAAAGCGATACGCTGTTGGCGGAACGCTTGTTGCACGCGGCGCGCGTAGTGGGGCCCGGCATGGACGAGAGCCTGACCTTCGTTGCGGGCGACACGCTACGCGTTGCCGACGTTTCGTTGCCCGAATCGGGCGTGTACCGTGCGGAATTCGAAGTGCAGCGGCCGGGCGATGCCCGACCGCTGATCATGGGCAGAACCTTGATCCTGACCGGGGACGGCGACGATGTGGATGCCTACGCAACCGGTGAAGGGCTGGAAATTGTGCCGACCACCAAACTGTCTGCGTGGGCGAAAGGCGAGGACTTGCAACTGGAAGTGCGCCTTGACGGGGAAGTGGTTCCGGCCATGATCCGCCTGGAACGGGCGGGGGAACGGCCCGTGCGCTTGCGCACCGCGCCGGGGCGTCCGGCCGACTTCACGCGATGGGTAGAAGGGCCCAGCTTGTTCGTGGTGGAGCATGAAGGTCAAACGGTCACTTTAACGGTGCGCCCTCTGGAGGAGGACTAGAATCATGCGCTTCAACCTGTGGACCTTACTGTTTCTCGTTGCCCCTTTGGCTTGGCATTCGGCGGAGGGACACGCGGTTGAAGGTGCTCTCGTGGAAGGGGCGATCGGGGTTCGGTTTGTGTACGAAGGCGACGCTCCCGTGCGCGGGGCGGAAGTGCAAGTGTGGAGCCCCGCCAAAGACGATACCCCCTACGCGCAGGGTCTGACAGATCGGAACGGCGGTTTTGCGTTCGTGCCCGGCACAGCTGGCACGTGGCGGGTGGAAATGAACGACGGGATGGGCCATCGCGATGAACTGCACGTGGACGTGGACGTCGACGGTACGGCCACCGCGGTACCCAGCGCTATCCATAGCCATGACTTGACCCGCTGGCTGGTCGGTCTGGCCGTCATATTCGGCGTGTTCGGTTGTTGGGCCCTATGGGGCCGTCGCGTCCAAGCGAAGGGCGCTCAAGAGAAAAGCTGATGCACATCTCTGAAGGTATATTGGCAACGCCCTTGCTGGGCGGCGCTTGGGCGGCCGCCGCGGCAGGTCTGGTCTATGGTATGCGGCGTACGCAACCGGAGGATATGCCGCGCGTGGCCCTGTGCAGTGCCGCCTTCTTTGTCGTCACCTTTGTCCGCATTCCCTTGGGGCCGGCTCATCTGCACCTTGCCGCGACGGGGCTGGTCGGCATTCTGCTGGGCTGGCGCGCCTTCCCTGCGTTGCTGGTCGCCTTGCTGCTCCAAGCCGTACTGTTCCAGTTCGGCGGTTTGGCCGTATTGGGAGCCAACACGGTGGTTATGGCGCTCCCGGCCGTGGGTGCATATTACCTTTATCGGCGCTGGAGCCGAAGCGCCGATCCGCGCCGTATCGCCGTTGCCGCCGGCGCTGTCGGTGCACTGGCCATTACCGGGAACGTGTTGATCATGGCCGCGTTTCTGCTGCTCACCGATCGCGCGTTCGCCGTTCCGGCGCTGGGGGTGCTGCTCTTTCACGTGCCCCTGATGCTGGTGGAAGGCGTCGTGACCGCATTGGCTGTTGCCTTCCTGTTCAAAGTCCGCCGCGACCTGCTACCGAACCCGGAAGGCCCCCCATGAACGCCCGGGGCAGGGACCCACTGCAATCCATGGACCCGCGTGCGCGCGTGATCTGCGCGGCGGGCCTCTGTCTCGTCGCCGCCTTGGCCCAAGCTCCCGTTTCGGTCGTGCCCGCCCTGTTGACGCCATTGGTCGTCGGGCTCAGCGCCCGGTTTCCGTTCCAGCGCCTATTGTGGACCGGTTTGCGCCTCAACGGGCTCTTCGCCTTGATGGCGCTGTCGACCCTCCCGTTTGTGCCGGGCCCGACCTGGCAAACGTTCGGTCCCATTAGCGTAACCTATCCGGGGCTGTCCCTGGTCGGGATGATGGTCCTGAAAGGCAACGCCCTTGTTCTCTCTTGCGCGATCTTCCTTTCTACCATGGAATCGCCGAACCTGGGCCATGCGTTGGCGCGGCTGGGTGTGCCGGCCAAATTCGTGGCGCTGATGATGTCGGTCATTCGCTACATCGACGTGCTGCAGGAGGAACATGGACGCATGCGACTGGCCATGCGCGCGCGCGGGTTCCGGCCGCGTTTGAACTGGTTGACCCTGCAAACGCACGCGCTGGGGGTCGGCGCATTGTTCCTGCGCAGCCTCGAACGCGCGGAACGCGTGGCCGCCGCAATGAAATGTCGAGGCCATCAAGGGCTCTATCTTGCGACCCGCACACTCCATTGGCGCAGGCGCGACACGGCTTGGATCATGTTACTGGTCGCGGTGACCGCCGGCATGTTGTGGCTGGAGTGGAAACCATGAGTGCACCGGTTATAGAAGTGCGCGGCCTTACTTTTGCCTATGGGGACGGTCCGCCGGTTCTGGACGCGCTGGACTGGGTCGTGCCGGCCGGGGCGCGTGTAGGGGTCACGGGCCCCAATGCATCGGGAAAATCCACGTTGCTGCACCTGATCATGGGACTACGTGCGGCGCAGCAGGGTTCGATTATTTTATATGGTCGCCATCGTGTAACAGAAGGGGATTTCTACGAAGTCCGGGCACGTATGGGCCTGTTGTTCCAGGACAGTGACGACCAACTGTTTTGTCCCACCGTACTCGACGACGTAGCGTTCGGGCCATTACATCTGGGTGCGTCTCCGGATGCCGCGCAGGAAGCCGCCCGCGAGGCCTTGGCCGCCGTCGGGCTCGCGGGGTATGAGGAGCGTATCACCAGTCGTCTCTCCGCCGGGGAAAAGAAGTGTGTGGCTCTCGCAACAAATCTGGCCATGCAGCCCGACACGCTGTTGCTGGATGAGCCCACCAGTTATCTGGATGACCGTTCCCGCGACCGTTTGCTCAGCGTGTTGAAAGAACTGCCCGCTACCCTCGTCATCGTGTCGCACGACCGCGCTTTCCTGGACGCCTTGACCCGGACTCGTTATCACTTGGAAGACGGCCGGCTGCGTTGAGTATGATTCGGTTGGCCGCTTGCGTCGGGCGCCCGCCATGTTAGTCTGTGCATGGTATCCACGGACGAGCAAGGAGCTGGACGCATGATTCAATACAACGATTCCGAAGGCGCCGCCACGCGCAATGTGTTGGGCGGCGCGTTGACGCCCTGCAGTACGGAGCCCATGACCGGTTTCTATCGGACCGGTCGTTGCGAGACGGGAGAGGACGATGTCGGTTGTCACGCCGTATGCGCTGAAATGACCGAAGCGTTTCTGGCCTTTTCCAAGTCGCGCGGGAACGACTTATCGACGCCGCGCCCGGAATATGGGTTCCCGGGACTTAAACCGGGCGATCGATGGTGCGTATGCGCGGCGCGCTGGAAGGAGGCTTATGACGCCGGTTTTGCGGCGCCGGTCATTCTCAAGGCCACCAGCAAAGCCGCCCTGCTGTACGTGACCCTCGCCGAATTGCGCGAGCACGCCGCGGGCTGACAAGCCCGTTACTCTTCGACGGATTCCTCGACGGGGCGTTCCAGCAGGCGCATTTTATCGCGATAGTCGGGCGCAGCATCGAACAACGGGGCGAAGTCGGGGGTATGCCACAGGAGCGATGGCTCGTCGTGCTGCACGAACAGGGCCTGATATCGCGGCATCGCCTGGAGATGCGCCATCCCCTCATCCCGTCCGTCGATGAACAATGCCTGGGCGAGCGCATAGGCGCCGGCGACCGACGGGCCGATGACCAGCACGCTCGTCTCGCCCTCCGCGGGCCAGCCGGAACGTGGATCGATGACGCGGGCGACCCGTTCCCCGCCCACGTCCGCATAATGGTGCGGCCACCCGACCATGGCAAATGCCGCCCCGTCCGGCAGTAGCACGCCGCCGACCTCGCGCTCCTGTTCAGCGGGGTGCATGATGGTTCGGAACCAGGATTGATCAGCGGAGGCGCGACCCAGGCACCGGCCGAAATCGCCCATCTCAATCAGAACATGCCCGACGCCCTGCCGGCGCATATGCCGGATGGCCCGATCAATCACATAAGGACGGGCAAACTCGTTGACGTCCAATTGGGTAACCGAGGTGAGCAGCAAGAGGGCATGATCGCGCACTTCGAAGTGGTGCGGGCCCACCCCGCGGCGGGTAGCCCGGACGAGCGGTTCGGCCGGCAGGGCTTGTGGATCGTTTCGAAAATGCCTGTTCCACAAATGGCGCAGCGGCGCGTCGCTGATATCAAACGCGCCGTCCAGATTGGCGCTGAGTTGCTGTGCCTGTTCCACAAGGTGTTGCGTGTCGCGTGAAATCGGGAACCGGGTTCGCGCAGCGATCTGGTTGGCCCGTGATATCTCGCTATCGGCCGCGTAGATGTCGATGAGCGGATAGATGCGGTCGGCGAACATGCGAAGTATGCGCGTGGCATCGGCCATGGTAGCCTCTTCTTCCACCGGCGTATGAATCGAGGCGTGTTCCCCCATGAAAGCTATTTCGCGTTCCATGGTGATCCGGCGTTCTCCGCAGCCCGGGCCGAGCAGCGGAACGGCAAGAAGAACCGTCAATACCCTTGTCCAACTCTTCATTGCGGTCTATCAGGTTTCGAGACGATAGTAGTAGCCTTCCACGAAGATCTGCGAAGGATCGATCCCTTTATCGAGCAACATCGCCTGGACATCGTAGATCATTTCATAGGCGCCGCACAGATAATAATGCGCGTCCATGGGAAGTGCTTTTGCGGCCAGTAAATCCGTGACGCGCCCGTGAAACAACGCGTTATTCTGCTTCGACAGGCAGGGATGATACGCGTATGGCTCAAATTCCGTTCGATAGAACAGGTCCTCCTCCGTGCGTACTCCGTGTACGAGGGTCAGAGCCAGGTCCGGATGGGTGCGGCAATACGCGCGGCACGGCGCCACGCCGGTACCGGTGGCAATGAACCAGATCGGTCGCGTCGAATCGCGCAACACAAACTGTCCGTACGGGCCTGATAATTCGATCGTGTCGTTCTCGCGCAACTCGATCAACTGCGGCGTCAACACGCCGGTCGGCACATACCGATACAAGACATGCAGGTGCTCGTCGCGTTCGCCGGAAGCGATCGTGTAGCTGCGATCCTCGGTGACGTCCCGTCCGTGCAACGTGATCAGCCGGCCCGCGTCGAAGGCCAGGTCGTTCCGCTCCAGCACCAATTCATAGCCGGTATCGGACAGGCGCGTATGCCGCACGACGCGCGTGCG
>SLGY01000225.1 GCA_007136425.1 Kiritimatiellia bacterium | reverse complement strand
TAAAATGGCGCCGCTACCGTCCTTGTTCACCTGAAAGACCATGCTGCTATCAATACAACCTGCAAACAACAACGCCGACAGCGCCAACATCGACACTCCCAATCGCTTTTTCATGAGGCCCTCCTTTAATGGTGTGGATACAAGCGATGAGCCCATGCTAGCAACGCATCGCCCGCCCGTCCAGTGCGCTTTGACTCACAAACAGGCAAAAACTCTTGACGTCACGGGCCCGACAGCACCGGATTATTCAAACCGCAGGCGCAATCCCGACAGGCGTTCTTTCAAGGCATCGATCACCCGCGCATCGTCATCTTCGCCCGCCGATTCGAACGTCGCGGAGAACCGAAGAAACGCGCCCGCCTCGTCCCACGGCACGGTGGATACCGAGGCTTCGCGGATCAGGTGTTGGGACGCCTCTTCCGCGCTGGCGAACGTCGTATCCCCTGCGCCGGACGGCGCGGCCACGTAGAGGAAAAAGGTGCCGCCGGGCATGACGGCGTCAAACCCGACCTCTTTCAGCGCGGCTACCATCATTTCGAGGCGCCGCCGATAATGTTCCCGTATGGATTCGGCAATCCCGACATCGGCAATCCCGGCGCATGCGGCCACCTGAATGGCTTTGAACTGGCCGGAATCGATGTTGTCCTTCATTTCCGCGTAAGCCTTCACCGCCGGCGCCGGCCCCGCCACGAAACCGAGGCGCCAACCGGTCATGTTATAGCTCTTGCTCATGGAATGGATTTCCAGCGCCGTCTCCTTGCCGCCGGGCCGGTTAAAGATGGAAATCCGGTCGCGTCCATAAATGAGCGTGGCATAGGCCGCGTCCTGTACGATAAGAATATTATGCCGTTTGGCGAATGCGATGAGGTCGTCATAAAAAGCCTCGGTCGGCGCCGTGCCCGTCGGGTTATTGGGGTAGTTGACATAAAAGAGCTTCGCGCGCTGCGCGACATCGTCGGGAATGGATGTCAGATCGGGGAAAAACCCGTTCTCCTTCCTGAGCGGCAGTTTATAAGTTTCCCCGCCCACATACGACGTGTGCGTCGCCAAGACGGGATAGCCGGGCACGGTGGTCAACACCGCGTCGCCCGGATTGATGAAACTGAGCGGCAACATGGCCAGGGCGGGTTTGGCGCCGATACAGTGATTGATTTCCGTGTCGGGATCGAGATCCTCGACGCCGAAAAAATTCCGCATATACTGCGCCGCGGCCGCCTTGAATGCGTCAATCCCATTATCCGCATAGCCCCGGTTCGCCGGATCGTCCACCGCCTTTTTCAACGCTTCGCGGATTATCTCCGGCGCCATGCGATCGGGTTCGCCCACCCCGAAATCCAGGATCTCCACGTCCGGCCGCGCCGCGCGCGCCGCCGCCTTCGCCCGCTTGATCTTCTCAAACTTGTATATCTCGGTGCTCTGCCCGAACGATTTCCCGCCGATCCTTTCGGCAAATAGACTTTGCAGATCCATGATGTTCCTCGTATAGTTTCTCTTCCCAAAAATGGAACGAAACGGTAGGAGAAACCGCTCACCCCGTCAAACGCAATACACACCCGACACGCGACACGCGACACGCAACACCCGACACCCGACACCCCATGCTCATTCCCTTTCATAAAATGCACGGCGCCGCCAACGACTTCATTGTCGTTGATGATCGTCAACAAACCTTTCCCATCCATGATCATCAGTGGATGGCGTCGATCATGGCGCGCAACACGGGCGTTGGCAGCGAAGGGATCCTGTTGATTCAGCCTTCCGACCGGGTGGATTTCCGCATGCGTTTCTTTAATCCCGACGGCGGCGAGGTCGATATGTGCGGAAACGGCGCGCGTTGTATTGCCCGTTTGGCTCACGAGCTGAACGTGGCCCCGAGCGCCATGACCTTCGATACCCTCGCCGGGGCGGTCGGGGCGGAAGTAAAGGGCGACATCATACGCCTGACCATGACCCCGCCGAAGGATTGGCGCCTGGATCGGTCGCTGCAACTCGACGGGGAAACCGTACGCTATCATTTTGTCAACAGCGGCGTGCCGCATGTCGTCGTCGAAACGGAAGATGTGGACGCGGTGGACCTGCCCAAGCTGGGCGCCGGGATTCGCTATCATGACGATTTCGCGCCGGGCGGGACGAATGTCAATGTGATCGCCGTCACCGGCGCAAACGCGCTGAAGCTGCGCACCTACGAGCGCGGCGTGGAAGCGGAAACGCCCGCCTGCGGAACCGGTATCGTCGCGGCGGGCCTGATTGCCGGCCGCGCGGGCCGCGTCGCGCCCCCCGTGCTTGTCGCCACCGCGGGCGGCCACGAATTGACCGTCGATTACCGTCTCACGGACGACGGCGCGGACGAGGTGACGCTGACCGGCCCCGCTGAACATGTGTTCCAGGGAACACTGGAGTACCCGTAGCGGCCCATTGAAGAAGATCCACCGTCTTACGGGCGTGTTGATTTATTCCCGGCGCGTCGCATTCGCCTCCGCAAGGCCTCCGGCGGAACGAGAGCGACGGCCCTACGCCCCGATTATCGAGGCATTTTGTAGGGCTGCCGCTTGCGGCACGCCGGGTTCACCACATAATGCAGAATAAATCAACACGCCCTTACGACGGCGGCTACGCCTTTGCTTAAACTGCTCTAATTTAGATACGTCTGCCCTGAATTCACGGCTTGCACCGATCCCGTCAATGATGCAAGCTCCGGGCGTATTCCAAATACCATCGTGCGGGAACGCTTTATCGATATGGATATCGGCCTATTCTTCACCATCGCCTTTTCGGTAATCGGCGGACTGGGCATCTTTCTGGTCGGCATGCGGTTCATGTCGGAAGGCTTGCAGGCCATCGCCGGCGACCGGTTACGGCGCATGATCAGCGCCGTGACGGAAAACCGGCTCGCCGGGCTCTTCACCGGCCTTGCCGTCACGTGCATGGTGCAATCCAGCACGGTCACCACCGTGATGACAGTGGGCCTGGTCAACAGCGGGTTCATGACCTTGATGCAGGCGCTGGGCGTTATCTTCGGCGCCAACGTGGGCACCACCATCACGGGCTGGATTCTCGTATTGCAGGTCGGCAAGTACGGCTTGCCCATTCTCGGGTTTGCCGCTTTCTTCTTCCTCTTCGCGAAAAGCGACCGGATCCGGTATATCGGCATGACCGTCATGGGTATCGGCATGCTCTTCTTCGGCCTTGAACTGATGAAGGACGGCTTCGCGCCGTTGGGCGCCCAGGAGGAATTTCGTGTCTGGTTTCAGATGTTCGACGCGGACACGTACTGGGGCATCGTTAAGTGCGTATTCGTCGGCGCCGTGCTGACGATGATCCTGCAATCGTCGTCCGCCACGCTCGGCATCACCATGGCCCTCGCCGCTTCCGGCGCGATTCCGTTTCACACCGCCGCCGCGCTGGTGCTCGGGGAAAACATCGGCACAACGATCACGTCGTTTCTCGCATCGCTCGGCGTGACGACTTCCGCCAAACGGGCCGCGGCCGGACATATTCTCTTCAACGCCATCGGTACCGTCTGGTTCATTCTCTTGTTCCCCATCGTGATCCCGCTTGTCATACAGGTGGTCGGCCATGATCCCGACACGATGGTCATGCGCGACGGCGCCGAGTCCTTTCCCTATATCCTGCGCTCAATCGCGCTGGTGCATACGAGCTTCAATCTGGTCAATGCCGTCATATTTCTCCCCTTCACGGGCGTGCTCGCCTGGTTGATCACGCGAATCATCCCCGACAAAAGCACGCGCGAAATCAATCGCCTCTCCTATCTCGACGTACGCATGGCGCGCTCGCCCTCGCTCGGCATTGTACAGTCGCGCGAACAAATCTTTGTCATGGGCGACGCGGTCGAGAAGATGTTCGGCTACCTGAAGAGCATTCTGGAAAAACCCGGCGGCGACAGCATCCTGGAAGAGAAGCTGTTCCGACGGGAAAATATTCTCGACCAGATGCAAAAGGAGGTCGTGCTCTTCCTCAGCCACCTGCTGGCCGGCGAAGTGCCGCACCGGGTCAGCGACGAGGCGCGCGGCCAGATCCGTATGGCCCATGAATACGAAGCCCTGAGCGACTACCAGGCCGGCGTTCTCAAGGGCTTGATCAAGCTGAGAAAGAACGAGCTCGAAATCAGCCCCGAAGGGCTCGACGACCTCAAGCAACTGCATCAGGCCGTGACCGACTACGTGCGCATGATCAATGCGGCGGCGCACCAGGACGGACGGGACATCATCACCCGCGCGCGCGCCGACGGGAAACACATTACTCGGCTGATGAAACAGATACGCAAACGCCATCTGCAACGGCTGAGCGATGAAGAGGTAACCCCGCTCAAGAGCCTGATCTATCTTGACCTGCTCAATCATTACCGGCGCATGAAAGATCACGCCTTCAACGTCGCCGAAGTCGTCGCGGGCGAAAAGTAGCAGCCCGCTGAAAAACGCTTGTCGGACATGCCTCCCACTATGGAGGGCGCTTAATTGACATACGTATGTTTTGTTTGTATGTTTATATGTATGAAGAGGACCACCTTAATTCTCGAAGATGGCTGCATGAGAAAAGTGCGCGCGTTGGCCCGGCAAGAGGGACGGCAGATGTCGCACGTCGTAAATGAACTGCTGGCCGAAGGCTTGCGGCGACGGCAAGCCCATCCGAAATCCAAACCTTTCCGCCTGCCCTCCTTTGATATGGGACCGCCGCGCGTGAACCTCGCGGATCGCGACGCCCTGGAATCCGTGATGGAGAAATGATGTCGGGGGTCATCGACACCAACCTCCTCCTGTATGCAGCCAACAAGGCCTGTCGCGAACATGGACGGGCGGCCAACTTCCTCGCGCAGGCCGGGCGCTCCGCTGGAAAGTGGTACCTGACCGAGGGAATTGTGTACGAGTTCTTTCGTGTCTCGACACATCCGCGCGTATTCGATCGCCCGCTCTCCCCGGAGCAAGCGCTCGCCTTCATGCGCCCCTTCTGGGAGGCAGAGAGCTTCGCCTTCCTGTCGTTACAAGAAGACCATTGGGAGCTGCTTGAAAAGGAGATACTCGCTCTCGGGCATGCGTCAGGGAATCTTTACTTCGACATCCGCACGGTCGTGTTGATGCGTGAGCACGGCATTCGCACCGTCTATACCGCCGACGCCGATTTTCTCCAATTCAAGGATATCGACGTCAAGAATCCGATAACGGAAGAGGATTGAACAGGAGATCGCGGAGACTGATCGTGAGTTGACAGGGCTGATTCGTGTATACACGCAACGCATTGTCCATCAATGACGAATGACGAAAGACCCAAGCCCGAATCAAATCCGAAGCCCGAAGTCCGAAGCCAGCCCCAGAAGAGCGGCGGCTATCTGCTGAATCGATTATCGCATTAAGTTGCACGGCAGCATATTGCGCCAGCCATTGTAGCCATCTCGCTTTTCGGCATTCGGAATTCGAGCTTCTTTCGTGCTTGGGTACTTGGGTGTTTTGTCATTCTTT
>SLGY01000118.1 GCA_007136425.1 Kiritimatiellia bacterium | reverse complement strand
CAGGGGGTGCGTTTCCTCTTGCAGGGCGAGGGATTGGCGCGGCATGTGATGCTGGAAAGTTTCAAGGAACAGCCGGGCGCGGTTTTGTTCGGGTTGGACAGCTTCTGGATGGGGGTGGACGTGCCGGGCGAGGCCTTGCGCAATGTGATTATTACGCGACTGCCTTTTGCGGTGCCGGACCAGCCCTTGGTGAAGGCGCGCATGGATCGCATCAAAGAACAGGGCGGCGAGCCGTTCCGCGACTATTCGTTGCCGGAAGCCATTCTCAAGTTCCGGCAAGGGGTCGGACGGCTCATTCGCACATCCGCCGATGAAGGGATCGTGGTGGTGCTGGATCAGCGGATCGTCACGAAACGGTACGGCCGGCTCTTCCTGAAATCCATTCCGGAATGTCCGGTTGACATTGTGGAAGACGGCTGATCGAAAAACGTTGTCAAGCGGCCTTTCCGGTCCGATACTTGTATGGGTTAAGGGGCGGCACGGATATCGCTCCGGATCAAAGAGGAGACTCGCTATGCGCAAGATGATGTTTTTGCTGGTGACGATCGGTCTGCTGGCCGCCGCGACGACGGTTCGGGCGGAAGCGGAGTGGGACGGAGGCCTGAAGCTCTGGTACGCGGAGCCGAAGGTGGCGGATCGCGCGTTGATGTACGGGGCCGCCGGCCGCGTGGAACTGGATGATCACTTCTGGGTTCGCGGTTTCTATCTTTATGGGGACTACGATTTCGTGCGATCCAGCGAGCCGCGGCGTGTACAGGATTTCGGTTTGCACGATGCGGAATTAATCGCGGGTATGCACCATGACATCTTCCATTTCGGTTTCGGCGCGCGTTGGATGGCCGTGCTGATCGAGGAGGACCTGGGCGACCAGTCGCGTGTGCGTCGGCCCAACGCGTTCGGTCCGGCGCTGGTCGCGGGGGCGACGCAATCCTTCGCCGAATGGCCGTGGGGATTCGAGGGCAGTCCCTGGGGCTGGTACGCCGAGGCGACCTGGATGTTCTACGACGTGGAGAGCGACGATGGTGAGCACATCAACTTCGCCGCCGGCGTCACCCATGTCTCGCACGGGATTCACAAGAGCCTCGGCTATCGGTTCAAAGAAACCTTCGATCACGAGCGGATGGAAGGGTTCACGGCCAAACTGCTGTTTGCGTTTTAGCCGTTACTAGAAAGTCGTAGCCGCCGTGAGGGTGTGTTGATCTATTCTGAGATCAAGTCTTACACTTAACCGCTACCGTTAAACGAATACACTTACCCGCCCCTCTTTCCCCGCCTTCCGATGCTCTCCAAAGGGGAGCTATTCATGTGGGCAGCCCCACACTTCGATAAGTGTGGGGCTGCCCGCAGGTGAAGTAATCGGGGAAGAACCGTGCACCCTGAAAGGGAGCCACAAGAGGTTTGTTGCACCCCTTCAGGGTGCGGGATGAGCAGAGCCATGACCGAACCCCGGGGCTTCTCGCCCCGGGCTAACGAATTGCACGCCTTCAGCGTGCCGGAAAACGGACGGACGCGTCGTGCCCGCAACCAAGAGGGGAAACCGCAGATTGCGCGGATTGCGCGGATGCGTTTTGTGTTAAGACCGACAACTCAGAGATGATGCACAATGCCACGCCCTCATGCTTTTCGGTGCATTCTCTTCGGACGCGACAGAGCACGTTCCTCCGATGTGTTGTGGAGCAGGGCTGGAGAGGCCCGGAAAATGTGCCGAAAAGTTTTAGTAGCCGATATTCAACGGCTTTAACCGTAGCTTTTCCGATAGCGGGTTTTGCTCTCGCCGCTGCTGTCCGCCGGTTGGATGGGTTGGTCCCCTTCGCCCTCGGCGGGCGGGGGTGATTCGGGTTGCGGTGCGGGTTCCGCTTTCGGCGGCGCGTCGGTCTGGGGTTCGCCGGGTCGGCCCTGGGACGCATTTTTGATTTCGACATACTGCATCCGCAACATGGTCAGGCTGTCGTCCAGGATCTTCTTTTCCGCTTCGTCCAGGTTGCCTTTGGTCTTTTCGTTCAAGGCTTCCAGGATATCGATCATGCCCTGGGCGCCTTCGAGGTTGACCTCGGCGCGTTGTCCGGACGGGTCCGGGACTTGGCCGAGTTGTTGCAACGCGGACGTGGCAATCATCACGACGAGTTGACTGAAGGTGGAGGGCAATTCCCGGTTCTGTTCCGATTGTTGTTTTTCATCACTCATGCGGTGTTCTCCCCTATGTATGGTCTGATGCGGATGTCATTCCAGCGTTTCTCCCGGCTCTTGTGCGGGGGGAAATACGATGGAGATGACGCGGTGCTCGTCTTCGAAAACGGTTGAGGCGGCTTCGCGGATATCTTTGTTTGTGATGGCGCGAATACGTTCTTCCTTTCGAAATGCGTGGTCGTAGCCGAGTCCGTACAATTCGTTCAAGGCGCTGACCTGGGCGAGTGCGGCGCTGTCCTGGAGCGTGGCGTAATAATCGCCGACGATCTGTTCCTGTGCGCGCGCCAATTCCTCTTCGCTGAGGCCTTCGGCAAGGATTCGCTCGATTTCCTGGTCCATCAACGCTTCGAGTTCTTCCACGGCCTCTTCGAACGTGCCGGCATAGAGCACGAAACGGCCGGGATCCAGTCCGGCCCGTTGCAGGGCGCCGACAAAATAGACCAGGCCGCGTTTGTCACGTATTTCGCGGGCCAGTTCGGACGAGAGCCCCGACATGGCCGTCCGCAATACGTCCAACGTGTCGAGGTGCTCGTCGAGCAGGGTCACGCCGGGGAAGGCCATCAGGAAGATGGTTTGGTGATGGGGTTTCCGTTGCGTTATGCGGGTCGGTAAATCGCGGTCGCCGATTTCGCGTTCGTACACAACCTTGTCGCCTTCGGGGATCTCCGCAAAGACGCGTTCGGCCTGCGCGCGCGCCTCGTCGGGTGTGAGCGGGCCGAAAATGGATATGGCCATGTTCCCGGTACGCAGGTGTCGCTCAAGGTAGGCCTTCAGGTCAGCGCGCGCCAAGCGCGACACGCTGTCCTCATTGCCGAGCGGCGTCCAGCGATAGGGATGGCCGGGATACAGCACGTCGCGCACCCTCTCATCCGCCAAGGTGAAAGGCTGCTCGCGTTGCGCGCGGATTTCAGCGAGTTGGCGTGTCCGCTGGCGGGTGATCTCCTCTTCGGGAAAGGTGCTGTCGAGCAGGATGTCGGCGATGATGTCCAGTAACGAGTCGAGATCTTCGGTCAGACTCATCCCCTGCACCCCGAAGCTGTTGAGACCGGAAAAGGGGGACAGCCGCGCGCCGAGTGATTCGAGCGTCTCGGCGATGTCCCGGGCGCTGCGCGTCGTCGTGCCCCGGGTCAGCAGGTCGGACGTGAACTGGGTGATGCCCTGCGTTTTCTCGTCCTCGGACAATAGACCGCCGAGAAAGGTGACGGCCACGTGAACCAGCGGCAGGCGCCGGTCTTCGCGGACGATCAGGGGAATGCCGTTGGTCAGGGTCAACCGGACAGGCTCGTCGATCAAGGGTTCCGTTGTTTCTTCGGCGACTTCCGCTTCCGGGCGTTCGGGGGTCAGCAGGGCCAGGGTTCGGTTCTCTTTGCGGACATATCGGTTCAACACGTCATGCAGCGAATCCGGCGTGACCTCGTCCAGTCGTTTCAGGTAGCGTTCGGAAAAGCGCGGATCGCCGGCATAGAATTCGCCGGAAGCCACGCTGTGTACCTGTCCGCGCATGGTTTGTAAGTCGCCCAATGTATCGATCATGACCTGGCGGCGCGCCTTGTCGATTTCCGCTTCGGAAAACGGGACGTCGCGCCAGCGTTCGATTTCGCGTTCGACCGCGTCCATGACGGCCTCCTCATGCTCGGGATCGAACGTCGCATTGATTCCGAACAAGCCGGGTTCGCCGGGCGTAAAGGACCAGGCGCTGATGTTGTGGACGAGTTGTTTACGGTCGCGGATCTCCAAGGTCAGGCGTGCGCTTTCGCCGCGGCCGATGACGGCGGCGAGGACGTCGAGCGCCGCGGCGTCGGGATGATGCAGGGGGACCGTATGCCAGCCCCACGCTGCGCGCGACACTTCGTAGGCGCCGGTTTTCCGGGCAAAGCGCGGGGCGATCTGCGGAGGCTCGGCGGGGACGACCACCGGCGGACGGGCGCGCCGATCGAACTCCGAGAACGCGGCGCGGGCCTTCTTTTCGACGTCGCGCGCATTTACATCGCCGGTCACGGCGAAGATCATGTTGTCGGGTGTATAATGACGGTGGAAGAACGCGATGAGATCGTCTCGCGTGGTTTCCAGAAACACTTCTTTGTATCCGATCACGGGATGCTGGTAAGGATGTGTGCGAAAGGCGCTGTTCCAGAGCAGCCGGCTCAATTCGCGTCGCGGATTGTCGCGGTTCATGGCCATTTCCTGAAGAATGACCGTCTGTTCATTTTCCCATTCATCTTCCGGAAAGGACGCGTTCATCACGGCGTCGGACAAAACGTCCAGCCCGACTTCCCAGTTTTCCGAGGGCAACACGACGTGAAAGACGGTGCGATCGAACGTGGTATAGGCGTTCACCCGCCCCCCGGCGGCGTCCAGTTCGCGGGAGATATCGCCCGCGCCGCGCGTCGGGGTGCCTTTGAAGATCATATGCTCGACGTAATGCGAAAGGCCTGCGCCGAGGTATTCGTCCTCATGAATGGAGCCGGTGCCGAACCAGAGCTGGATCGCGGCGACGGGCGCGCTTCGATCCTCTTTCACGAGACCGATGATGCCGTTCTCCATGGTAAAGCGGTGGATGCCCTCGTTGGAGCGGCGCAGCACGTCGGCGGGCGAATCGGCGTCCGAGATCGATGGTGCGGCATACAGGAGGGCGAGCAGGGCGACGAGAGGGAAGGGACGGCGCATCATGATTTATCGGCCTTTCATGGGAGTCGAACGGGTGGCGTTGTCTTCCCGATTGGCGGGCAGAAACGGAGTTACGAAGGCATCGTTAAAGTCGTACCCGCCCGCAAAGTCCTTTTTGCTATCGTTTTCGGTCTTGCCGAGGATGCCCTTATTCACGAGATTAAAGACCATTTCCCCGATATCCTCGCAGGTGTGGACGCCCCAATGGGCGAGGACGCGGTGGGCCATGGGACCGAATTCCTGCAACGCGTATTGTCGGATTCCTTCCAACAGTTCGCGTCCGGTCACATGGCGTCCCGGACCCTCGACCGGCTTGTCCAGGGTCTGGATGGTATGATCCAAGGCTTCCCTTATAAAGAGGTAAGCGTGCTCATCGTAGCGCGGGTCTTCCCGCACGATTTGCGACAAGGCTTCGTTGTAACTGATTTTTTTCATGCAAAAGCCGAAACCGATGACTGCGCCTACTGTAATAAGGTGCGGAGTCGATGTCAAATTGGGGTGACGGGGGCAGCGCCCGGGCTGATTCGTGTATACACGCAACGCATTGTCCATCAATGACGAATGACGAAAGACCCAAGCCCGAATCAAATCCGAAGCACGAAGTCCGAAGCCAGCCCCAGAAGAGCGGCGGCTATCT
>SLGY01000201.1 GCA_007136425.1 Kiritimatiellia bacterium | reverse complement strand
CAGCCATTGTAGCCATCTCGCTTTTCGGCATTCGGAATTCGAGCTTCTTTCGTGCTTGGGTACTTGGGTGTTTTGTCATTCTTTTCAACGGGTTACGCAAGTAGATGAATATGCGCTGGTGAGTTGATAATGATTGACCCGGGGGGATGCGGCGGTAGATTCTGAACGCTTTAATGCACTCGTAGCTCAATTGGATAGAGCATCTGACTTCGGATCAGAGGGTTGCAGGTTCGAGTCCTGCCGAGTGCGCCAGACTGCATGAAACAGGGAGTTGCTTACCGATTGTCATGAATTCGTCCCTTGTTATTCTCGCCGCCGGCATGGGCAGTCGTTACGGCGGCCTGAAACAAATCGATCCGGTCGGACCGACCGGCGAAACCATCCTCGACTATTCCATTTACGACGCATTGCGCGCGGGGTTCTCGCGTGTGGTGTTCGTGATCCGGCGCGACATCGAATCGGCCTTCCGTGAAGCGGTGGGCCGACGATTCGAGGAACGCGTGGACGTCGACTACGCCTTTCAGGAGTTGGACCTTGTACCACCCGGCTTCACCGTACCCGCCGGGCGGGAAAAACCGTGGGGCACCGCACACGCCGTATTGGCGGCCGCTTCGGCCGTCACCACCCCGTTCGCCGTCATCAACGCCGATGACTTCTACGGGGCCGAATCGTACGCCGTCCTCGCAGATTTTCTTGACCGGGCCGGGGACAACGACCGGGCCCATTACGCCCTGGTCGGTTTCAAACTGCGGCACACCCTTTCGGAGCACGGTCATGTGGCCCGGGGCATCTGTACCTGTGACGACGAACTCTATCTGAAAGCCGTCACCGAACGGACGAAAATAGTTAAGCGCGGCGATGCCGCGATCCATGTGGATGACGAGGGCATCGAACACCCGCTGTCCGGCGATGAATGGGTGTCCATGAACATGTGGGGCTTCACGCCCTCCTATTTCAGGCACGCCCAAGAGCAGTTCGCCGATTTCCTGAACGCGCGCGGGCACGAAGCGAAGTCCGAATTATATATCCCTTACGTTGTGGACCAGCTCATCGCCCGCGGGCAGGCGGACGTCCGGATCCTGCCCTCCACCTCACCGTGGTTCGGCGTAACGTACCGGGAAGACAAGCCCACCGTCGTCAGCCATATCCGGAAGCTGGTCGATGCAGGTCGCTACCCCGCCCCGTTATGGACGTAACCGGGCCAGGCGCCGGAGAACAGAGTGGAGGTTAAGGCGGTCCGGGTTCCTTCTATGAAGTCGGCATACCAGTAGGCGCTGTCTTTGAGTATGCGTTCCCCCGTCTCGTAATCGATCCAGACAAGGCCGAACCGTTGCGTGTAGCCTTCGCCCCACTCGAAGTTGTCCATCAACGACCAGACGAAGTAGCCGGCTAACGGGACGCCCTGCTCCGCCGCGCGCCGCGCGGCGGCGAAATGATCGCGCAGATACGCGATGCGTCGCTCGTCGCGTACGCGTCCGTCCGCGTCCGGCGCGTCCCCGTAACTACATCCGTTCTCGGTGATGTACAGTTTCGGCGGACGATAGGTCGCGTGAACCCGGTACAGGATATCGAAGAGACCCTCCGAATAGATTTCCCATCCTATATCGGTGCGCAGTTCGGAGCCGGGCACAGGGATCTCGCGCGGAAGGTTTTCCTCCTCGGCGACATCATCCGAGCGACAGATCTCGCGCATATAATAATTGATGCCGAGAAAGTCGCACGGGGCGGCGATTGTACGATAATCGTCCGCCTCGACGAACACCAGTTCGCCGTCCGGCATATATCCCTTGCGCCCGTAATCCCGCACCATGTCGGACGGGTAATCCCGGCCGTACAGCGGGTCGAGAAACCAGCGATTGATGTGTCCATCGTATTGCCGGCAGGCGTCATAATCGGCGGCGCTGCCCGACGCGGGAACAGCCGGGATGAGATTGAGCGTGATCCCCACTTCCGCGTCCGGACTGTTCGCCCGAATGACCGGTACGGCGGCGCCGTGCGACAGGAGCAGATGATGCGCCGTACGCAACGCGCTTTCAGCGTCGCGCGCGCCCGGCGCATGCACGCCGATCAACTGCCCCAACACAGCCGCGCACCACGGCTCGTTATGCGTGATCCAATGCTTCACGCGATCGCCCAAGGCCTTTGTCACGACATCCGTGTACTCGACAAACGCGGCCACGGTCTCGCGTTGCGGCCAGCCGCCCCGATCCTGCAGCGCCTGCGGGAGGTCCCAGTGATATAACGTGACGAACGGCAGCACGTCGTTCGCCAGCAGCTCGTCCACCAGCCGGTCATAAAAATCGAGGCCGCGCGCGTTCGTTGCGCCCCGCCCCTCGGGCAGGACGCGCGGCCATGCGATGGAAAACCGGTAGGCGTCCAACCCGATCCGTTTCATCAACGCAACATCTTCCTTGTAACGATGATAATGATCGCACGCCACGTCGCCGGTCTTGCCGTCCTTGATGCGGCCCGGCGTGTGGGCGTACCGATCCCAGATCGATTCCCCCTTCCCATCCTCGTTCCACGCGCCTTCGATCTGGTACGAGGACGTCGCGGCGCCCCACAACATGCGTTGAGCGCCTTTTACCATGTCGCCACGATCCTTTCCGCGCGCGCGGGCAATTGCGCCATCCTTTCGTCGTAATCGGTCCATGCCTCGCCGTCCACAAACACCTCCGCGGGCGCGGTGTCGCGCGGCCATCGCAATTGGATCTGTTCCAACCCCTGCCGCGCGCCTGCGAGCGTGACCGTAAGAGTATCGCCGTTCATCGCGGCGTCGAGCTTCAGTGTTCCGTAGTGCGTGGGCATCGCCCGCAACCGGATATCCCCGCTGTCGGCGAACCAGTCTTCGGTTACACCGAACAACAGTTCCAGCGTGTCGTCCCGTTCCATGAGCAGCATCCCGCGCACGGAATTGAGGAGGTCGGAGCCCACCCACGTGTGGGGCATATCGCCGATGTACCCGCCGACCCGATACCCGCCCAGGACCACCTCGCCGAGATGATTCCATTCCGGCGGACGCCGGCAGGACAGGAGATAATCCAGCAACACATTAGCGCGGTCGCGCCAGCCCAGTTCGATAAGCGCCTGGATGGAGCGCGCCTCATAAGGCGTGTACTGGCCGGTCCAGCCCGGGTCGAACCGGTCCAGCAGATGCTCGTAATACATCTGGAACGTGTTCTGCAACAGGTCTTCCGGCAAAATATGCGAAATGCGGCAGGGCTCGATGCCGATAGCGGTGGACGTGGCGTCAAAGTCGCCGAGTTCCGATGCGCCGGGGATGTAATCGATACCTTTATGCTCGATTGTCGCGCGCATGGTAGCCTTCACGCCTTCCTCCAGCAAATCGTACTGTTCCAACGCCCATTCAACGAGGTCATCGCGCCCCATCAACCCGGCGGCGGTGGCGCCGTCCTGCCAGCCGCGCAACGCCCAGAAATTGTCCCAGTAACTGTGGCGCGGCGGGTCGTATCCCTCGTGGCTGATGGATTTGGGCAGAATACCGACAAACCGTTCGCGCGCTTCCTTATGGGCCATGTAACCGGGCGCCAAGGTATCTTCGCGCAGGCGTTGCTGAAATTCGAGCGCCCGCACCAGGGTATCGAAATGACGCTCAAGAAAATCCCGGTCGTCCGTGAGCCGATAGTATTCCATCATCACATAGACGAACTGCCCCTGACTGTCGTATTCGAAATTGGATCCGAACCCCGTATAGATGGTGCCGTCGTTATTCAAAATCGGCGGCACCAACCCGTCGTCCTTCACGCGTTGCGCGTACCATTCCAGGAAATCGCGCGCGTCACGCAGCAAGCCCATACGCATCAGGGCCACGGCGGTGATGCTGCCGTCCCGGATCCAAGTTCGGTTGTAATTGCGCGAACCGGGCTGAATGGCCGGACCGGCCATGTTGACGAGGATATACGCCACCTGCGAACGTGCGGTGTCGGCCGTTGCACGATCCGGCAGCTCGAATTCCACATCGCCCAGGCGCGCGTGCCAGAAGACGCGCATGCTTTCCCGCTGTATATCGAAAGCCGCCGAAGGACCGCCGGGCAATTCTTCGCTCAACGTTGCGAATTCGCGCAGGTGCCGTCGGGACTCGTGCAATGGAAAGGCGACAACCACCTCGAACGCGTCCCCGGGCTCGAGCGCAAACGCGTAGGCGAGTGCGCCGGACAGCAGGCCGCGCTCGTCCTGGTGATCGACCAACGCCGGCATGGCGCCATCTTCCAGGTCATGCACAATATCGCCGAATTGGAACGCGCGAGAACCGAACGCGTCGGGCGGCGTGAACGAGGTAAGCGCATAATCGTCGTTCACCCATACCGTGGGCGGCGCCGGCTCGGGAATGTAGTCCAGCGTCTCGACGTACGACATGCCGCCGTGTTGCCATGGCGGATTGATCTGCACCGGGCGCGCAGTCAAATACAGCATACCCGTCCGCGTTTCTTCCGATTCGTTGTCCAACCGGTACCGGACATAAGTCACCGCGTCGTTCGTTGTGCCGGCGGTGACCGCCTCGACGTCGAGCGACCAGTCCGGGAACTCCCACTGTACGGCGGGTATCGGCAGATAGTCGTCGGCTAGCGAGAGCGCAATCCGGTCGGCATCAAGTGCGGTCTGCAAGGCGCCGTCGATGTGCACGTACGGCATGAACGACGCCCCGCCCCACATCGGTTCGACATTGCCGTATTCGTCCAGCAGACTGACGCGATAATCCCGGGGCAGGCCGACAACCGTCCAGTACGTCTGGCGGCCGTGCAGGTGTTCGGGGTACCAGCCGGGCGAGGATTTTTGCGCGGCCATCTGGTATTCCATCAAGGGATTCAACACTTCGTCCGGGCCGCGCAAGCCGATCTGCCGGATTTCCGCCGGTCGCCCGGAAGCCGTCTCGCGGATTACCATCCGAATATAGCGGGCCTCGACCGCGTCCATGGGCGTGACATCGAACTTCCCGATCCCTCCTTCGATCCCGGGCGTTTCGATCCATTCCTCGCCGTCCCTGGAAACGGCCACGTCCAGATGGGTTCCGTATTCCTCACCCCAATCAATGCGCACACCGCCGAACGCCATGGGACGGCGCAGATCGATATCAATATGCGCGGGTGTCTCCGTGGCGCGCCAGACGGTTTCCCTATCGCCGGTCATCAGATGCTCTTCCCCCTCGCCATCGGAAGCAATGCGCGGTTGCCCGGACGGCCCCCACGTGTCGATCTCCCAAATGGAATGGCCCCAGCCGGTGGCTCGCTTCAAGCCGGTGATCCGGAAATAACGCGCGCGGACGGGTTCGATAAAGATGTAATCGGTGCGCCCGTCGCCCTGCTCGGTTTCATAAACCGTTTTCCATTCATCGCCGTCCAGCGAAACGTCGATCCGATAATGAGACGAGTACGCGGTTTCCCATCGAATTCGGAATCCGCACAAGGTGGCTTCGCTGCCCGTATCGACCTTCAACCAATGCGGATCGGAAAAGGGACTGCTCCAGCGGGTATTCGGATCGCCATCAATCGCCGCCTTGGCGGGAAACTCACCCGT
>SLGY01000226.1 GCA_007136425.1 Kiritimatiellia bacterium | reverse complement strand
TCCGTGCGCGTCTTTTCGAGATCCACGTTAAGATTCCGAAGTACGCGCGAGGCCACGCCTTCTCCCTCCCGCAAAAGGCCGAGCAGGATGTGTTCCGTCCCGATATACGAATGATTCAACGCGCGCGCCTCGCTACCGGCCAGTGCCAACACCTTCTTCACGCGCGGCGTAAAAGGTAAATTCCCGGCGGTCTTTGTTTCCGGCCCCACGCCGACGGCCTTTTCAACCTCCAAGCGGACCATTTCCAGATTGATCCCCATCTTGTTGAGCACATTGACGGCCACGCCCTGGCCGAGCGCGATCAGACCGAGCAGGAGATGCTCCGTCCCCACGTAGCCCCGGTTGAATCGGTCGGCTTCCTTTTTGGCCAGCTGCAATACTTGCTGCGCTCTTGGTGTAAAATTATTCATCTTTTTTCCGGGTTCTTTGTTGTAAAGCTTTTTTTACTCGGGACCGCACAAGCAACGCCCGCGCCTCGTCCCGTTCCTCCGCTTTCAGCTTGCGCCCTTCCACCTTCTGCAAGTGACCGGGCTGCGTCAAGATTAACAGATCATTCACGACCTCCGGCCTTTGCATGTGAACTATACCCATGTCGAGGCCCAAACGCAAATCTGACAGCAAATCCATGCATTCTTTTGAGGTTAACACATGCGCATGGGATAAAATCCCCACGGCGCGCCCCACATGATCACGGATAATATGTTCGCGCTGCTCGAAGAGGCGCGCCCGCGCGTTCTTTTCATGTTCGACAATCTCCAGCACCACCTGTTCAAGACTGGAAACGATGTCTTCCTCGCGTTCTCCCAAGGTCATTTGATTGGAAACCTGAAACATGTTGCCGATCGCCTCGCTACCCTCGCCCCACAACCCGCGCACGGCAAGGCCGATTTTGGCCATGCCCTTCACGACGGCGTTGATTTCGTTCATCAACACCAGGCCGGGCACATGCAGCATGACGCTGGCCCGCATACCCGTACCGACATTCGAGGGGCATGCGGTGAGATAGCCGATCTGCGGCGAAAACGCATAGTCCACGCCCCGTTCAACCTCGCTGTCCAGCGCGTTGACCTCTTCCCACGCTCTTACAAGATCCAATCCGCGCCGGATGCATTGCATGCGCAAATGATCTTCTTCGTTGACCATGATGGCGACCGACTCGTCCGGACGCAGCACCACCCCGCTGCCCCGTTTCCGTTCCGCGTGCTCGCGGCTGATGAGGTGCCGCTCAAACAGCACTTGCCGGTCCAGGGCGCCGAGATCGCCCATCCCCACGGACAGAGGCTCCGTGAGGCTTTGACAGGCCGTGAGTATGCCGTGCAGCTCCTCCCATATCCGCTCGCATTCCTCCTCGCCGGCCCAGCCCGGAAATGCGGCGTCCTTCCGATTGCGCGCCAGGCGCACGCGGCTGCTCACCGTAATGGATGCGTCGTGCCCCGTGGGCAACCACGCACAGGGTTGTTTGAGAAGACGCGCCGTGTTCATGAGGACGGCCCCTCATTCGAACGGCGGGTCACCTGCTGAATCAGATCACGCAGCCGGGCCGCTTCTTCGTAGTGCTCTTCAGCGACCGCTTTCTGCAATTGCTCCCGGAGCTCGCCCAAGGCCTGCGTATTCTCCACTTCCTTCTTCATCCGCTCCGGGATCTTGCCCTGATGGCGTTCCTGGCGATGCATGACGCGCAGGATCGGCTTCAGTTGGTCCTCAAAAGCGTCATAACAGGCGGGACACCCCAACCGTCCGGTCTTCTTGAAATCCACCCGGCGCAGATGACAACGGGGACAGGAATGCTCCACGGACTTGTGGGACGGCAACGGTTCGGGCGCCTCGCCGCTCATGCCCAGCAAGACGTCCGTGATGGACATCGGCCCGTGCACGTCAAACCCGCTCTGAGCGGCGCATTCCTCACAGAAATGCACCTTTTTGACGACGCCGTCCACCACCTGCGTGAGGTGAATGGTCGCCTCCTTGTCCTTGCACCGTTCGCATTTCATCACGATTTACAGATCCCTGATCGCGTCACTTGATCGGCGTACCCGTCTCCCGGGTATAGGCCTTGAAACGTTCGGCCAATCGCCGGGTCACCGGCCCCGGCTTGCCCTTGCCAATCGAACGTTTGTCGATCACGCCAACCCCGATTATTTCCGCGGCCGTACCGGTAAGAAACACCTCGTCAGCCGTGTACAGGTCGTACCGCGTCATGACCTCTTCGCGAACCCGGTACCCCAGCTCAACCGCCAACTCCATGACGACATCCCGGGTGATGCCCTCAAGCGCCCCGCACCAGACGGGCGGCGTCGTCAGCGTATCGCCGCGCACTACGAAGATGTTGTCTCCGGACGCTTCCGCCACAAACCCTTGCGGATTAAGCATCACACACTCCATGGCGCCGGCGTTCAGGGCTTCGATTTTCGCCAGCACGTTGTTGAGATAATTCAAACTCTTGATGCGCGGATTGATGGCTTCCGGATGATTGCGCATGGTCCCGACCGTGACGATCGATAACCCCTTCTTGTATAATTCCACGGGATAAAGCTGAATGCCCGCGGCAATAATGATCACCTGCGCGTCCTTGCACAGGTACGGATTCAAGCCCAGCGTACCCACGCCGCGCGTCACCACCAACCGGATGTAGCCGTTGGAAATCTTGTTGGCTTTGCAGGTGCGAATCACGGCCTTGATCAGCTCATCGCGGGTCATGGGCATGTCCAGCGCGATCGCCCGCGCGGACCGAAACAGCCGATCAATATGCCGGTCGAGCGTGAACACCTTGTCGTGATAAACGCGAATGCCTTCGAATACGCCGTCACCGTATAGCAACCCGTGATCGAAGACGGATATTTTCGCGTTCTTTTCGTCAAGCAATTTGCCGTTGATATAAACTTTCATTACACAGGTACTCCCGAAACTGAAATGTCCAGTGACTGTACTGAACGGACCGATACTTGTAAATGGGTTCCGGCCCAAGCCCTTCGGGGATCGCCGCCTACTCGCACGGGGATGTAGCCCCTGCACGCATGCTCCTGGCAACGGTCCCGTCCGTTCATGGAGCCGGAAGCGCGCCGGCTTCTCCGATGCGACCGTCCAGCATGTGCAGCGTCCGATCGCAGCGTTCGGCGACCGCCTCGTTATGGGTCACCAGGATCAGGGTATGGCCGCGATCCCGCGTGAGCGCGAACAGGTGATTCAGGATCATCTCTCCCGTTTCCGAATCCAGGTTGCCTGTCGGTTCATCGGCCAGAACGATCTGCGGATCGTTCATCAGGGCGCGCGCAAGTGCCACCCGTTGCTGTTCGCCGCCCGATAATTCCATCGGCCGATGAGCGGCGCGCTCTTTAAGACCGACTTGCTCGAGCAGGTCGGCGGCCTTGGCCCGGTACCGCCCGGCCTGTCCCACCCAATTCATGTGGCGCATCGCCGGAAGAAGAACATTCTCCAGGACATCGAGTTCGGGCAATAGATGGTACGCTTGAAACACAAACCCGATCGAGCGCGAGCGGAATTCGGTTCGACGCGCGGCTGACATACCGAAGAGATCATGTTCCTCAATCCGCACCGCGCCCCGGGTAGGACGGTCCAGCCCCCCGAGCACATGCAACAAGGTGCTTTTACCCGCCCCACTCGCGCCCATGATGGATACGGCCTCCCCGCGACCTACCGCCAGGTCCACCCCGCGCAAGACGTGCACGCGATTGCGCAACAACTGGAAGCTGCGATGCACGTCCCGCGCTTCAAGAACGATGTCCTGTTCTGTTGCTTTCGCTGTCATACTCATGATTGCCCCGTCTGCCGGCGCACGGCCCCTCCGCTATTCGTTGCGCAACGCCCGCGCCGGGTCCAGGGACGCGGCGCGATAGGCGGGTACGATCCCCGCCAAAGTGCAAATCACCATCACCGATACGGCGATCAAAATGATATCAAACAAGGACGTACTCGCCGGGATCTCGCTCAAATGATAAAGTTCCTTCGGAAACAGCTCCCAACCGAAACGGTTCGACAGCCACATCATCAAATCGTTGCGATAGGCCAGCACCCACAACCCCATGCCGATCCCCAGCACCGTGCCGATAACGCCCTCGATCCAGCCCTGCCAGAAAAAGACGCGCATGATGCTGCCGGAAGGAAAACCCAACGCTTTCAGCAAACCGATTTCACGGGTCTTCTGAACCGTCAACGTGATCAAGGTGTTGGTGATACCGAACGCGGCCACAATAGTGATAAAAATCAAGAGAAAGAACATCATGTTCTTTTCCACGCGCAGCGCGGCGAATAATTGACGGTTCAGCTCCATCCACGTACGCACTTCGTATTCCGGCCCTAATTCCTGCTTGATGCGATCAGCCACCACATGCGCGCGATACGGGTCCTCGGTCATGATCTGCACCGCGTGCACGCCCGTCTCCATGCCGTACAGTTCCCGCGCCATCCCGAGCGAGGTCAACGTATAGCCCATGTCGAAATCCCACATGCCCAGTTCGTAAATGCCAGTCACGGTCAGTTCTTCCGGCAACCGGATCTCGTCCTGAGCAAGAAAGCTCTGCGGCGAATACACCAGAATCCGATCCCCCACGCGCGCGCCCATTTGAACGGCCAGATCACGACCTAGAATCAATTCGTCGTACATCACGTCGAACGAGCCCGCCACTATATGTTCCGGCACGCGACTGACCTGCGCTTCATAGTCGGCGTCGATCCCGCGCAACAAGGGCGTATGGATCCGATCATGATGCTGCAGGAAAACCAGCCCCTCCACATAAGGCGCGGCCCCTTCGACCCCCTCGACCGCCTCGATACGATCAATCAGATCGTCCGGCGCATCGATCGGACCATGACCGGACAAGGTAATGTGCGCGTTGAAACTGAGAATCTTGTCGCGCCACATGTAATCAAAGCCGCTCATGACCGACAGCACAATGATCAGCACCGCGACGCCCAGCATCACGCCGACCACGGAAATAATCGTTATCACCGATACGAACGTGCGTTTCGGCCTAAGATATTTCAGTGCCAGAAATAAAGAAAACGGCAGATTCATGTTTTTGGCTTCAGTTGCGGGAAGAGGATTACATCGCGTATCGCCTCAACACCCGACAAAATCATCAGCAGCCGGTCTATACCAATCCCCATCCCGCCCGCGGGCGGCATGCCATGTTCAAGCGCAAGCAGGAAGTCTTCATCCACCTTAGACGCCTCCCCCCCCGCCTGCTGTTCAAAACGGCGACGTTGTTCGAGCGGATCGTTGAGTTCCTCATAGCCGGGCGCAATCTCGCGGCCACCGATGATCAGCTCGAAAACATCAACGGATTCGGGATCGTCCTCACAGGTCTTCGCAAGCGGGACCAGCGCTTTCGGCAGGCGGGTAACGAACGTCGGATTCTGCAGCGTCTTTTCGATCAGCTTCTCAAACACTTCCTGCGTGATTTCCGTTTCGTCCCAGTCCGGCGCAACGGATAGACCGAGCCCTTCCGCCTTCGCCCGCATGGCGGACGCGTCGAGTTCGAACCAGTCGGCCCCGGCCCGTTCACGCACCAGGTCGCGATACGGCACTTCGCGCCAAGGCCTTGTCAAATCAACGGCGTCGTCGCCCTCCCCGAAGACGAGCGTGCCATACACCGTCTCGGCCACGTGCGTAATCAAATCGGCCACCAACCGCATCATGGTGCGCACATTGCCGTACGCCTCGTAGATCTCGAGCATGGTGAACTCGGGATTGTGAAAGCGGCTCAGCCCTTCATTGCGGAAATTTCGGTTCAGTTCGAACACGCGATCGTATCCGCCGACCATTAACCGTTTCAGATACAATTCGGGCGCAATCCGCAGATACACATCGGCGTTCAAGGCTTCGTAATGGGTCTTGAACGGATTCGCCGCGGCGCCGCCGGGCATGGATTGCATCATCGGCGTTTCCACCTCGATATATCCGTGTTCATACAGGAAATCGCGGATAGCCTTGATCGCCCGGGACCGATTCTGAAACAAAGCGCACACCTCGGGATTCGCAATGAGATCCAGATAACGTTGCCGATACCGGATTTCCACGTCCTGCAAGCCGTGCCATTTGGCGGGCAACGGCCGCAACGCCTTGGACAATAAAGTCCATGCCCCTGCTTTCAGCGTCTGTTCGCCCATCTTCGTAACGAACAACTCGCCTTCCACCCCGATATGATCGCCCAGATCCAGCAACTTGAACGCCTTGAACGCGTCGTCGCCCAGGTCGTTTTTGCGTACATATATCTGGAATCTATCCGTTGCGTCCTGAATATGCGCGAAAATGCTCTTGCCCATTTCGCGCACGGCCACCAATCGCCCCGCCATGCGGGCCGCTTTCCCCTCTTCAAAGGATGCGCGCACGTCCGCGACGCGTCCCGTGCGCTCGTACGCCCCGCCATAGGGCTGGTAGCCGAGCGCTTCGAGCGCTTTCAGGTTTGCAATACGTTGATCTCTGAATTCGTCCTGCCGGGATACTTCCTGCATGCCTGCCGCCTTCCGTCGGAAATGAGCAGGCAGCATAAGAATACGCACAACGCAAGGCAAGAGCAGACTGGCGAGCAGACTCGCCGCGCATGGCCGCGCTGGCATGCCGCGCCCTAGTCCCCTTGGGACAAAGGCGGGTAAAAACGCGGATGCAACGTCCAGCGATATCGCTGTCCACCATCTAACCGGCGTATTGATCTATTCCCGGCGCGTCGCAAGCGACGGCCCTACAGCCCCACGAACAAAACATTTCGACTGAGCGGGAGCGTTGAACAAACATGCCGATCTGCTATATTTTCTTTACTTTGCCTCGCGCGGATTGGTATGTGAATACGCAGCAAGCCGGAGTGGCGGAATGGCAGACGCAGCAGACTCAAAATCTGCCGAGGGTAACCTCGTGTGGGTTCGACTCCCACCTCCGGCACCATTCTTTTTCCTCAACAAGACAACGCTTTAGCCCTTTATTTATTTGCCTCCGACAAACCGCTTGCCAGTGCCCCATTCGGGAGTATCCTCTGACGTCATGACAACCACGACCTCGATATACGAAAAATTGAAGGCCAAACTCGACCGGGTCGTTCCCGATTTCGAGCTCCGACACAAGGCGGAAATCGCCGAGGAAATCCTGCGCCTGAAAGAAGAGCGCAACGCCGTCATCCTGGCCCATAATTACATGGAACCCGCCCTGTTCTATTCCGTCCCGGATTATGTCGGCGATTCCCTGGAATTGAGCCGGAAAGCGGCGGCGGCCGAGCAGGACGTGATCGTGTTTTGCGGCGTCCGATTCATGGCCGAGACGGCAAAAATCCTGAGCCCGGACAAGACCGTGCTCCTGCCCGCGGAGCGCGCGGGCTGTTCCCTGGCCGCCAGTATCACGGCCGAAGACGTGCGAAAGTTGAAAGCCCAATTCCCCGGCGTGCCGGTCGTGACCTACGTCAATACGTATGCGGACGTAAAGGCCGAATGCGATATCTGCTGCACGTCCAGTAACGCCGCCGCCGTGGTCGAGTCGCTCGGAACGGACACGGTCATCTTTCTGCCGGACGAGTATCTGGCAAAGAATACGGCCAAAGAAACGGGAAAACATATCATCTTCCCGACGCGCATGCCGCCCGAACAATTCGACGCCTCGCTCGATTATCAACTGGTCGGTTGGCACGGACGCTGCGAGGTACACGAGCAATTTACGGTGGAAGATATCGAGAACGCGCGACGCCAGTTTCCCGACGTTCTCGTGCTCGCGCATCCCGAATGCAGCCCTGAAGTCGTGGAGGCTTCGGATTATTCCGGGAGCACGACGGCGATGGTGCAATACGTGAAACAGCACAAGGCCGATAAATACTTGATCCTGACGGAATGCGCCATGGGCGATAATATCGCGGCGGAAAATCCGGACAAGGAGATGCTGCGCATGTGCAGCATCCGCTGCCCGCACATGAACGAGATCACTCTGGAAGACACGCGCGACGCGTTGTTGCACAATCGATATGTGATCGACGTGCCCGAGGACGTCCGGGAACGCGCGTTCCGTTCCGTGAAACGAATGATCGAGATCAACGCAAAGGATTGAAGGCAGCACAGGACTTGGAAGGCCGGACTGAAGGGATAGGCCTCCACGCCGTTACCTGCGCGGCTACATGACCCTGCGCCGTCTGAAGAAGAATTGAACGCGGCACAGAACTTGGAGGGCCGGACCGAAGGGATAGGCCTCCACGCCGTTACCGGCGCGGCTACGTGACCCTACGCCGTCTGAAGAGCGTGGCAAAATCGGCGGCGGCGCGACTATGTGAGTCTTCGTAGCCGCCGTCGTAAGACGGTGGAAGACCGGAGCGCAACCCACAAAGGGGCGCACCCGATGAATATATCGCCGGCCGGCAACGTCTTTAGAACGTAATCGGGAGACATACGATGACATCGCTAACTGTTTTCATCAGATACCGACTTCACGCAACGTCCGTGGCTCTCTTAGCCGTCGTCCTTTTTTCCACCGGCTGTGCGACCCCCCAATACGATCCAGTTGTCGGCCGCGAGGTGCGGAATTATTACACGATCGATGAGGACATCCGTCTGGGCCGCGGCGTTTTGGAGGACGCGATCAGTGAAATGGAGGAAAGAGGCGTACCCTTGAATCAGGACAAGGCGAAGCTGAACACGCTATCCAACATGATGCATCGCATTGCCGCCGTCTCCCATTATCCTGACCTGCCCTATACGGTTACGCTGATTCATACCAACGTCGTCAACGCGGCCGCCGCGCCCGGCGGGCAGTTGTTGTTCTGGGAGGGGCTGTACGATCCGGAGATCGGTCTGGTACAGGACGAAGACGAGCTGGCCGCCGTGATGGCGCACGAAATCGCCCATGCCACCGCCCGACACACCACGCGGACGCTCACACGCACCATGCCCGTCAGCGCCGCATTCCTCATCGGCGCGATCGCCGCCGAAATCGCCGACCAGTCCGACCTGGCCGTGGCATTGGGTACCGCGTTCGTGCTGTACGAAGGGCTCTGGCTCCCGCGCTATTCCCGGGCGCACGAACATGAAGCGGATCGTCTCGGCCTCTTCTACATGGCCGAGGCCGGCTACGATCCGCGAGCGGCGCCGCGTATCTGGCGGCGTGTACACGAGAAACAGGGGCATCCCGGCTTCTTGCAATACCTCTCTTCACATCCCTCACATCGCGACCGATATCGCGCCTTGGAAAAATTGTTGCCGGAGGCCATGGCCGTCTACGTGGAGGCCACCGGCGAATATCCCCCGGATTACGCGCCTTAATCGACTTGCCACACCGATAGGCAATCCGCAATCTATCTGCCATGAACGATAGGGAAAGCACGAGTCCGCCGCCAACCGAGCGGGGCAAAGAAATACTTGCGCAACCGCAAGGGGCGAATGAGCCACTGGTGTCGGCCGCCCGTAAGACCTTGTACGAAGCATTGCGCGAACCCGAAGGCGTATTGCGGTCTCGTTGGTCGGAATCCGATGACCCGGCTCGGGCCTTCTCAATCAACGAACTGTTCCCGCTTACGCTCGCATGGTGCGCGCAGGACGTCACGGTCGCGCAAGACCTGATCCGCGAAGCGTTGAACCAAATGAAACCGAACGGATTCGTGCCCGCCTGGGTTCAGCCTGACGGGCGCCATTCCGAAGACGCCATGGCATGGCCGACGCTCGCCATGTGCGCACAGCGAGTCATGGACCATGGCGACGACCCGACCCTCGCCGCTTTCCTGCTGCCGAGGCTGGAAACCTATCTCGCCCATGCGCTGGAACGATTTGAACGTCATGGCGGCTACGCATGGAAGTCGCCCGAGGAAGCGTTCATTCCTGAAACATTCGACGAAGAACTGGGCACGGTGGACCTGTGCACCCTGTTGCTCTGCGAAATCGACGCGTTTCTCGAACTGACCGAACGGCATGAACGAACGGATCTCGTCCCCGCCTTCCTGCACAGACACAGGAACCAGGTGCGCTCGCACTTGAACGATCATCTCTGGCATCAGGACGAGGGGCTGTTCCGCGATTGCTATATCAACGGCGCGCCTATCAAACGAACCACCTTGTCCGGATTTCTCCCCCTGCTATGGCGAAACCTGGACGAGGCACGACAGCAACGCACGTTGAAACGACTGCACCACGCGGCGGGCAACCGGCATCAAAAAGGGATCGGACTCTGGGAACAATGGGATTCCGACCCGCATCCCACCCGCTATCCCGCCTTGCATCAGGCTTTTCTGGTGGAGGCGGTTCGGACAACGAAAGACGAGAAGGTTCAACGTGTCCTGGAAAACGGCTTGAGCGAGGCGTTGTCAGACGCGTTTACCGCGCGTCAACGTATTCCCGATGATCTGTCCGCCGCTCAGGAAAGCGACGGCAAGGCCTCCTCGCCGCGCGGCGGCGCGCTGGTAATAATGCTTCTGGCCCCCGCTGTACGTCACGAAGAAGTTGCCGTCGAAGGGTCCGCCTTCGCGCAGTGGCTGGAACGCCATCGTCTAGGCCTGATTACGGTCGTGGTGAGTCTGCTGGTCCTGGTCCTGGGCGGAGTAATCCTGTCCTATCAATTCAAGCGCGGACCGACAGCGGTGGACATGGAAACTAAGATCGGCTTGGCCCAGATGCATTACACGGGCGGACGCTATTCCGAGGCGGCCGCGCTCTACGAAGAGCTGATCGAGGCGGAGCCGACCAGTCTTCGGCTGCACTTTCTGAAGGCCAACGCGCTCTATCGCGACGGCCGCTATGCCGAGGCCGAAGAGCATTATCGCATGGCCGCCGATGAAGATCGGCCGTCCCCTCGCATCCTGCGCAATCTGGCAATCGCCCTGTACCGGCAAGACAAGTTTCAAGAAGCCGCGACCTACTTCCAACAGATCATCGACGAATACAGCCAGCGATATCCGGTCCTGGCCGATCAGGCGGCAACCGCTTTGGAAATCATCGAAAACCGCACACACGCGGGCGAGAAATCACACACGCCATGAATGAAACGAAAGGGAATACCCGCCTGCCGCGCCTTCGCGCACAAAAGCAAGAAGGGCGGGTACGCCAAGGAGGTCGGGGTGAGGAACCCCATGGAAAGCGTAAACCCGCCCTTCCTGAAATAATAGACACTCTATCTCGTCTTGTGTTCAGAAAAGCTTTGTATTACTATAAACAATAGTAAGGTTTACTAATGAAAATGCAATGCCATTCCAAAGAATCAGGGTTTCACCTACCTAGTCGTACGAGCAGGCGCGGGACGGTTTTGTTGTGCTTGGCTTTAGTCCTGCCCTTCCTGCTCGGCGCGTGTTTTCGCCAGGACGTACTCACGGTGGACATTGATATTCCGCAAATGCGGTCTGCGGAATGTCGGCGGCTCGTCTTACAGGCAATCGGCCAACTCGAACAGGATGCCATCGAGCGGGCGGACTTGGACATCGAGACGGGCGTAATGACGATCACCTATGACAGCCGACGCTTGGCACTGAAGAATATCGAGCACGTCATCGCCGCCGCCGGTTTCGATGCCAACGACGAAAGAGCACCGGACGAAGCCCGCGCCGCGCTGCCCGAGGAATGCCGCTGACCGCTCGGCCCAACGCGGGCGGCTTGTCATATGCAAGCGTTAATCGATCAGTTTACCGATTACGTCGCCCTTGAACGGGGGCTCAGCCCCCACACGCGCGAAGCGTATCGTTCCGACCTGGAACGTTTCGTGCATTTCCTGCAAAGCCGAAAGGTCGCCACGCTTAACGACGTGTCTCGACGTCACATCACCGACTTCCTTATGGCGGAAAAAGATCGCGACATGGCCACCAGCACCCTCGCCCGCCGCTTGGTTGCCATCAAGGTCTTCGCACGCTTTCTTCAACAGGAAGGCTTGCTCGATCAGAACGTGGCCGACGCCATGGATTCGCCGCACCTCTGGAAAGTCTTGCCCGACACATTGACCCCGAACGAAGTCGAGCGTTTGCTTGACGCCCCGCGCACCGACACGCATCAGGGTTTTCGTGATCGCACCTTGCTCGAGCTGTTGTACGGAACGGGCCTGCGCGTATCCGAAATGGCCGCCTTACGCGTCACTGACTTGCATCTGGACGAGAAATACCTGCGCTGCATCGGGAAAGGCAACAAGGAACGCGTGGTTCCATTCGGCGCGAAGGCCTTGAACCTGCTCCACGAATACCTCGACATCCATAGACCGGCGCTGCTGAAATCCCAAACAAGCGACATCCTGTTCCTGACACGCCGGGGCGCGGGCTTCAGCCGCAAAGGGATATGGAAGTTGATCAAAGTCCACGCCCGCGCTGCGGGCATTACCAAGAACGTGACTCCGCATACGCTGCGTCATTCCTTTGCCGGCCACCTCCTCGCCCACGGCGCGCAATTGCGCGTTATTCAGGAAATGCTGGGCCATGCCGATATTGCCACCACCCAAGTGTACACGCATGTGGACCAAGGCCGCTTGAAATCCATTCACGCCCAATACCATCCACGAGCCTGACCATGATTAAAAAAGACGCACAAAGATCACTCGAAAAGAAGCTCGGTTACCGATTCAAGGAAAAGGCACATTTGGAAACGGCACTGACACACCCTTCTTACCGCCATGAGAACAGCGGCGTCCTTGCAGACAACCAACGCCTTGAGTTTCTGGGCGACGCAGCTCTCGGCCTGGCCGCCGCCGCGGATCTGTACCGCCGGTTCGAAACCGTGGACGAAGGCGCACTGACCCATAAGCGCAGCAAGCTGACGAACCGGACCACCCTGGCCCGCATCGGACGCGAACTGGAAATCGGCGATCATCTCCGGCTCGGACGCGGCGAAGAACGGTCCGGGGGACGGCAACGCGACTCCAACCTGACCGACGCGGTCGAAGCATTGATCGGTGCGGTGTTCCTGGACGGTGGACAGAAAGCCGTGGAACGCGTTTATCAGCGACTCTGGCGTACGGACCTTGCCGACATCGTGGCTGCGGATATGGACAACCCGAAAGGCGCCCTGCAGGAGTTCTGCCAGAAACACTGGAAGACCAGTCCCTCCTATGAAATTGAAGCGCAGAGCGGACCGGCGCATGAACGGACGTACGTGTGCGTGGCCCGGGTACAGGGCGAAAAGCGCGGCACCGGACGCGGCACAAACAAGCGCGCCGCAGAAATGGAAGCCGCGCGGGAAGCCTTGATGGCACTGGAAAAAGAACACTGACCGAAGACTTTTAACCACGGAGGGCACTGAGATCACGGAGGGGAAGATGAGGTGGGATTATATTCCCTCCGCCTGCTCCGTGTCCTCCAGCGCAGCACTTTATTAGAGTAATTCAAACAAAGGCGTAGCCGCCGTCGTAAGGGCGTGTTGACATATTCCCGGCGCGTCGCATTCGCCTCCGCAAGGCCTCCGGCGGAACGAGAGCGACGGCCCTACAATCCGACGAACAAAGTTTTTTGTAGGGCCGCCGCTTGCGGCGTGCCGATTTCGCCATGAGATTTCGCATAAATCAACACACCCGTAAGACGGTGGACAGATTGACCGCCAGATACCGTTTCCACGCTGTTACCCGCCTCCGTCCCAAGGGCACTACGGCGCGGCATGCCCGCGCGGCTACAGAATTTCTTGAACTGCTCTAACGGGGGCCTCGTCGTTCCGTGCTGGCCCGTTCCAAGAGCGCCCGTTCTCGATTGCTCAAACTGCTCATGCCTTCGTTGGCGATCTTGTCCAGGATACGGTCGATATCTTCCGGTGAAACGGACCCCACCGCGTCCTCGCGTCGCAAGACTTTCAGGCCGGGCGCGTTTTTGTCGCGAACAATGCGGACTCGCAAACCGCGCTTCGGGAAACCGCCTTTTCGAAAGACCACAAAGGCGAACACATAACCCGCCAGCAAACCGGCCAGGTGCGCCGAATGCGCAATCTGATCCTCCACACGCGCGGTCATCAACAGGAACTCAATGCCCGCCAGGATCACCGCCAACATCCACGCTTTGAGGGTCACGGGCAGAATGAAGAAGATCAGCACCGTGATATGACGTTGCGGAAACAAGGCGACATACGCACCGAGCAGGCCGAACACAGCGCCGGACGCGCCGATACACGGGATGCTCGGATCGCTGGTCAGCAGAAGCCAACCCAACCCGCCCAACACACCGGACACAAAATAGATCGAGAGAAAATTGCGCGATCCCACCGTCCGCTCAATTTCCGTCCCCAGAAAATAGAGGATCAGCATGTTGAAAAGAATATGGAGCAATCCGGCATGCAGAAACATGTAGGTGAACAGCTGCCAAAAGAAGCCGTTCCGATACAGGTCCTCGCTCAAGCCGAACAGAATATCAAAAGCGCCCGGCGTGTGCCCCTGCACCAGGAGCCGGACAATGAAGACGGACAGATTGGCGATGAGCAGCACCCGCACAGCCGGCGTCAGCGGCTGGGCGAATAAGCCGAAATCCTGCGTATACCCTGGTCTGTACAAATTATTGCTCCCAACAGTTCCCTGTTTTCATGCCGCTCAGGATACGGTATCATGTGCCGCTATGCAAAAAAGGGAAATCCCCGGTTACTCCGTCATACGCCCCATCTTTCTCGGCGGCATGACCGACCTGTATGTAGCCAAGGCGCCTGACGGGCAACGCGTGGTGCTCCGCTTCATGAAGGAAGCATACGCGCGCAACCGCGGACTGCGCAAGCGCTTCCGTCATAGCGCGGCCATCCTGCAAAAACTTACGCACCCCAATATCGTTCGCCTTATCGAGGCCGGCGAACTGCAGAAGATCCCCTATATGATCCTCGAATATGTCGAATCCAAGACCTTGCGCGAATTGCTGGTCCAGCGGGATCCCCTCATCGAAGAGCTCCGCAGAAAGGTGATCCGGCAAATGGCGGACGTATTGCATTACATCCATCGCACCGGATACCTGCACCTGGATTTCAAACCGGAAAACCTGTTGGTGGACACCACCGGGCACTTGACCGTCATCGACTTCGACCTGAGCGTCAAACGCCATCGCAAACCCGTACGTTTACGCGATTATCCCGGCACCCCGGCCTATATCGCGCCGGAAATCATATCCACTCAGCGCGCGGACGAACGAGCCGACATTTTCAGTTTCGGCGTCATCTGCTTCGAATTACTGACCTATCACAAGCCCTTCGAACGGGACACCCTCGAGGAAGCGCGTACCGCGCAGTTGAACCCCGACACGCCCCCGTTGCCCTTGGAAAAATTTGCGCCGGACACGCCGCCCGTACTGAAGGACCTTGTCCTCAAATCACTTGCGAAAGACATGGAGAGGCGCTACCCTTCAATGAGTTTGGTCCTTAAATCCTTGGATGCCTTGAAATGACGGACATGTTTCTTAGTCAGTTGAACCGGAACCGGTCGCGAACCGGCTGCCTTGTCGTGGCCGCGCTGGCCGTTGTGCTTCTGGCCGGCGGGCTTTTTCTCCTTTTCCGATCGACCGACGACGATCGGGTCGAAACCGCCCCCGTATCGCCCGAGACGCCCGCCGCGGAAACGACGGATCCCGAGCGCGAACAACCCGTCCGCGACGAAACGGTGCCCGCCGATGATCCCGGGACAGCTCTGCTTCAGCAGGCACGCGAGGCCAAGGCGGCGGAACGGTATGCCGCCGCCCGCGATTACGCATGGCAGGTACTGGATGAATCGCGCGACAACCGCGCGCGCACGCAAGCGGAAGAGCTGCTGAATGAAGTCAACATCACGCTGGTGATGAATCCCTGGCCCATGCCGGAAAAGGTCGATTACACCATTCAGCGCGGCGACACGCTTGGAGGACTCGCACGACGCTTCAATACCACCATCGAATTGATTCAACGCGGTAACCGCCTCAGCGGGTCCATGATCCGGCAAGGCGACCGCCTGCGCATCCTCGACGCAGAGTTCTCGGTACACGTCAACAAGACTCGCAACGATCTCGTGGTCTACATGAACGATCGCTTCTTCAAGCGCTACGATGTGGGGACCGGCGAATATCAACGCACGCCGGTCGGCGAATTCACCATCACCGAACGTATCGCCCAACCGACATGGTGGCGGCCCGACGGCAGGGCCGTGCCGTACGGCACGACGAACAACGTGCTCGGCACGCATTGGTTGTCGATCGATGTGCCGGGATACGGAATTCACGGCACATGGGAACCGGACTCCATCGGATACCAGTCCAGCGCCGGTTGCGTGCGCTTGCTGAACGAAGATATCGAGGAATTGTACACCCTGCTGCCGACAGGGGTCCCCGTCGTGATCGAGGATTAAATTCACCGACCGAACTTGAGTTGGAGGTTGTCACGTGTCCGCCTATACGTTGCCGTTCGAAAAACCGATTACTGAATTGGAAAACAAGCTGAGGGAATTACGGACTTT
Organism: Kiritimatiellia bacterium; assembly: GCA_007136425.1. GTDB lineage: Bacteria > Verrucomicrobiota > Kiritimatiellia > SLAD01 > SLAD01 > SKZA01. The sequence goes on along the minus strand of SLGY01000226.1, from coordinate 2,603 downwards.
CAGCGAGGACCAGGACATCGATGTTTCTTTAGAAATCCAGCGCATGCAAAAGAAAATCGAGGAAACCCGCGAGCAGATCTACAGCGACCTGACCGCCTGGCAAAAGGTGCAGGTGGCGCGTCATCCGTTGCGCCCCTACACCATGGACTACATCCAAGCCATGACCACCGACTTCCAGGAATTGCATGGCGACCGGATCCACCGGGACGACCGCGCCATTATTGGAGGCTTCGCCAAACTCAACGGGCAACGCGTAATGGTGATCGGCACGCAGAAGGGACGCGACACCAAAAGCAATCTGGAATGCAACTTCGGTTGCGCCTACCCCGAGGGTTATCGCAAGGCCCTGCGCCTCATGAAACTTGCGGCCAAATTCAAGGTCCCGATCATTACGTTGATCGATACGCCGGGCGCATTCCCGGGCATCGAATCCGAAGAACGCCACATCGCAGAGGCCATTGCCGTGAACCTGCGCGAGATGTTCACGCTCGCCACCCCCATCGTCGTCACCATTATCGGCGAGGGCGGCAGTGGCGGCGCACTCGGCATCGGCGTCGGCGACCGGATTCTCATGCTGGAAAACGCCTACTATTCGGTCATCTCGCCCGAGGGTTGCGCGGCCATCCTCTGGAAGGACCGGACCTATGCGGACAAGGCGGCGGAAGCATTGAAATTGTCGGCGCCGGACCTCGTCGAATGCGGTCTGGCCGACGAAATCGTCAAAGAACCCCCCGGCGGGGCCCATACCGATCCCAAACAAATGGCCGCGAACCTCAAAGAGGCGATCCAGACTAAACTGGCCGAACTCGCCGCCCTGCCCGTCGACCAACTCATCGCGGAACGCTATGAAAAATTCCGGGGCATGGGCGAATTCGGCATGGACGCGTCCGAGGATCTCCCCTCCGCCGAACCACCGGAAGATCCCGCCGACAGCACCCCGGTCATTGAAGAACCGGTCGACGAGGTGGAGGCAGAGGAAGAAGAGAAGCCGGACGAAACCGGCGACAAAGAAGAATCCAAGTCGTCCTGATTCGCCCTACATTCCTCCACGATTGACAATCCCGTTGCTTTCCCGATTATTCAGTTTATGAATAAGGAGGCTGCAGCCAAGATGGCGCCGTTCTATGGTCTTGATGACCGGACCAGCGCGCCCATTACGCTGTTTTGCGGTATCCAACACGTGCTGGCGATGTTCGTCGGCATCATCACCCCGCCACTTATCATTGCCGGTGCGTTGGGCCTCAGCCTAGCCGACTCCGCGTTTCTGATCAGCATGGCGTTGTTCACGTCCGGCATCACCACCTTCATTCAGGTGCGCCGGTTCGGCCCCTTGGGTTCCGGCCTGCTGAGCGTACAAGGTACCAGCTTCACATTCGTTCCCTTGGCCATCCAGTCCGGTGCTGCGGGCGGCTTGCCTCTGATCTTCGGGCTCTCGATGGCGGCGGCGCCGCTGCAAATGATCTTGAGCCGATTCCTGGGATTTGCGCGACGTCTGTTCCCGCCCATCGTCACTGGGTCGGTCGTGCTGTTGATCGGCATGAGCCTGATCCGTGTCGGCATGCGCGATATGGCGGGCGGCGTGGGCGTCGATGACTTCGGCCATCCGCGCCATCTCTTGCTGGGCGCGTTCGTCCTCATCATCATTATCCTCCTGAACCGCTTCGGACGCGGTTTTGTCGCCACCGTTTCCATCGCCCTGGGCCTCTTGTGCGGCTATGTGCTCGCCGCGCTGCTGGGCCGGATCGACTTCACGCCGCTTGCGGAAGCGGGCTGGTGGTCCTTTCCGCAGCCGCTGCGTTATGGATTGAGTTTTGACGTCGTCTATTTTCTCCCTTGGCTGATCGCCTATTTTGTCACCACACTCGAATCCATCGGCGACCTCACCGCCACGTCCCAAGTCTCGCGACAACCGGTTGACGGGCCCGTCTTTTTGCGTCGCATCAAAGGCGGCGTCTTGGCCGACGGATTTAACAGTATCGTTGCCGGCTGCTTCAATGCCATGCCCAACACCACCTTCTCACAAAACAATGGTGTGATCGGACTCACCGGTGTCGCCGCGCGCCGCGTCGGCTATGCGGTGGCCGCGTGGCTGGTGCTGCTGGGATTGTTCCCCAAATTCGCCGCCCTCATCAGCATCATGCCGAAACCGGTGCTGGGCGGCGCGACCGTGGTCATGTTCGCCATGGTGGCGATCGCCGGCTTGCGGATCGCCTTCCGGGACGGACTCACGCTGCGCAACGAACTCATTCTAGCGGTCACTCTTGCGCTCGGTATGGGCGTCATCATGGTGCCCGAAGCGGCCGGCAACTTGCAGTTCTACGACGGAGAGAACGCCCTGTTGCAAGGGGTCCAACAATCGCTCCAGATCGTCGCACAGTCCGGCTTGGCCGTCGGCGCCATCACCGCCGCCACCCTCAACCTGATCTTCCCGGAACGCCCAGCCGAAGAAGACCGGTTGAACTGAGCGAGTATAGCCTTGCCTTCCCCCAGCCCACTCTCTGTGGCCCCTTCGCCAGATGGCGTTCAATAGAAACTGCTCCATCTCATATTTCCGGAAGGCTTGGACGAAACCATCAATAGTCTAACGAAAGTATCCGTCCCTG
>SLGY01000095.1 GCA_007136425.1 Kiritimatiellia bacterium | reverse complement strand
CCTGGCCCGATCCCGATTGGCTGGTTCGCGCGTTACCGCATCTCAACGACGACGTGGGAGTGATAACCGGGCCGAATCTGACGCCGCCCGAAGATCCTTTATTGCGCCGTGTTTGCGGGCGCGTCATGGAATCGCGCGTGGGTTTCGGGGAGGGCTATATTCGTCATGTTCCGGTCTCCGCCCGGGACGTTCGCGAAATGCCGACGTGCAACATGATTTTCCGCCGGGTAGACGACATGACGTTTCGCGAGGAACTGGCCACGGGCGAAGACATGGCCTTTTGCTCCGATATGCGCGCGGCGGGATATCGGGTCCGTTACACGCCTGATGTGCGCGTTTTTCATCATCGCCGGACGTTCCCGGCGCCATTCATGCGACAGTTCTACGGCTACGGCCTGAACAAGGGGCGCCTGCGGAGTGAGGGCAGCGATATCGCTTATCTTTGGCACGCCGTACCCGCCTTGTTTGTGGTCTATCTCGTGCTCGCACTGATCGGAAGCGTCCGGCTTTCCGGCGGGATCATGGTGGGTTTTTTATGGTTGCCGTTTGGCGTGTATTTGTTGGCCATTCTATGGGAAAGCGCTCGCAAAGCGCGTACGGTCGGGGAGTTCCTGTTGTGTCCGTCTGCTTTCTTCGCGGCCCATCTTGCTTATGGTACAGGATATTTGGTCGGGCTCGGACGAGGAAAGCTTCGATCTTGAGTATCGGAACTGCTCTAAGCCTTCTCTTCTGGCGCCGGGGTCGGTTCAATGGCGCCCTTGATGATGTCCAGGCGCATTTCGTCCAACCCCTTGATTTCGCTGCACGCCTCGAAGAGGTCCTGCAGGGAGAGCAATTCCTCGAGGAGAATATAGCGCGCGATATCGGCGCCCTCGGCCATGATCGTGATCTCCACCTTGTCGGCGTCTTGCACGATGGTAAAAGATAACTCGTCCTTGCGCACGCGATACGTCGGTATGTCGACGGGCAACCGGTAAACAAAGAACTCCTCTATCCTGAACGCTTTAACGAGGCGATTCATTAGGAATTCAGCGATATCGTAACTTGGAAACGTAAGCGTGATATTGGAAGCGGCAGGTTCGTCCTCCACATTTTTTGTGCGCATACCCGGGCCCCCGCGCAGGAAGATATTCAGCATCGGAGGAGCGGCAAGCGTGGTCAGGAGAGTCATCATGATTGCAGCCCCGAATATTTCTGTCGGGATGGCGCCTGCCGCCAAACCGATCCCCGCCACGATCAGGGCGACTTCACCGCGCGGGAGCATGCCCAAACCGATGCGCAGCGAGCCGCGCGCATTGAAGCCCGTTACCCAGCCGGCCGCGCCGCAACCCAGCACCTTGGAAGCCACCGCAATCACCGTGTACACCGAACCGAAAACGAGCATGCCCTGCATGGCGCTGACATCGACGAGCATGCCCATGACGCAGAAGAAGATGGGCACGAGCGCATGGTAGACATTATGCAATTGGTTCTGGATAAGGTCGACCAGGTCGGTTTGCGAAAAGGCCAAGCCGGAAATGTACGCTCCGATAATCATGGCCAGACCCGCCATTTCGGATAACCCGGCCATGAAGAGGGCCAATCCCAGGGAGATGTAGGCGATCGTGCTCGGGTTGCGGACGGTCTTTACAAAGCGCGCCATCCGTTTCGCGGTGAGCAGGCCGATCGACGTCAGAATCAACCAGAAGAGAATCCCTTTACCCGCGATCCAACCGATTTCCGACCAACTGATCACGCCGCCCGCTTGTTCAACTCTCGTGATCCCCGTCACGATGGCCAGGATGATGATGCAGAGCACGTCGTCAAGTACCGCCGCTGAAAGGATCGTCACGCCTTCCGGCGAATCCATTCGTTTATGTTCGGATAAAATCCGGGCCGTGATGCCGACGGACGTAGCGGTCGATATCGCTCCAAGAAACAGGGCGGTCGGGTGCATGAAGGAATCAGCGAGATTGAACCACAAGGCGCACCAGACCCCGAAAAGAAACGAAAAGAGGATACCGCCGATACCGACCACCGTCCCCTTGACGGAGTAGCGCAGGAACATGCCCACATCCGTTTCCAAACCGGAAACGAACAGCAACAAGATAGAGGCGAGAACGGCAATCCCGTAAAGCTCCGTCGTGACCGGAATCATCCCGTCACCTAACGGGAAAGGCGTCCCGAACAGCGGCCAATCAAAGCCGCCGAGCGCGTACGGGCCGATGAGGATGCCGACCGTAACTTCGCCTATGACGCTGGGCAAATGCAGGAAACGCCGGAACAGGTAGCCCCCCGTATTCGCCGCAATGAGAATGACCGCCAATTGTAACATCAAGCGGACAATCGGATCCAAGTCGTTTCCGTGTTCCCCGTTTCCGCCGGTAACGGTCACGGCCCATGCCGCAAACGGGAACGCGCAAAGAAGTACACCGATTACAACGATCAAGCGTCGTGACAGTGAGTCGGATCCTCTATTGTTTTTCAGGTTCATGCCGTATTGTGCGTTCACTCGAACGCGGACTATCCCGGTAACGCCGACGTGCGTGTCGGTTGTCGGTAGATGTCCGGTTCAACTGTGATTTGCGCGTCCACGATACGGCATCCCTTGCCGGGCTCCAATGCAAAGATGGGGTTCATGTTCAGTTCGACGATTTCCGGGACATCTTCCACAAGCAGCGATACCCGGAGGAGAACCTCTTTGATGGCTTCCACATCCGCCGGAAGATGCCCGCGATAACCTTCCAGGAGCCGGTATCCCCTTATCTCGCGCACCATCATATCCGCACCTTGATCGGTCAACGGGGTTACACGGAAACAAACATCGCCCAGAATCTCGACATGTACGCCGCCCAATCCGAAGGCGAGCAGGGGGCCGAAAAGCGGATCGTTCGTGACGCCCACCATCACCTCGACATGCGCTTCATCTGGCGCCGCGCCCTCCGCGTTCACCGGCAGATTGAACGATTGCAAGACGTCCCGCGTTTCCTCCGCGGTCAGTCGGCTGCCCGGGCCGCGCGTCGCCAGGGCATGTTGACAGATCGCGCGGGCGCGGGCGGGTTCGATATCGGTGAAGTCGGGGATCATCCCCGCCGGTTGCCTCAACCAGGCGGCGTAGGCCGCCATCTTGCCCATAACCCGTGCGGCGGATTCAGGATAGGCATATACCGGCAGCGATACCCGGTCATCGAGGGATATCGGGGCGTGATCGCCCTGCGCCGACATCAGGCAGACGAGAACGGGTTTGATGCCCTTGTTTTTGCGTCGTGCGTTCGCTATCCCTTCGGCCATGGCGTCGCGGATTTCCGTTTCCCCGACTACACCGAGGGGGATGTAATTCATAATCAGCATATCGACATTATCATCGAGCAGAACGATTTCCGCCGCATGACGATAATCGCGGGGGCATACGGACGCGGGCAGGGTCACGGGATTCCCGGCAGTTGCTTCGTCAAATCCGGCCATGCGCAGCTGTTCCCGTGTGGAATCGCTCAGTTCCGACAAGGACAATCCATTGGCCTCGCACGTATCCGCAATAAGGATGCCCGGCCCGCGCGCATTGGTAATTATCGCTGCACGCTCGCCGGCGGGCAAGGGTTGTCGGGAAAGCGCGGCGGCCAGATCGAACATCTCTGCCAGCGTATTGCAGCGAAGCACGCCGGTTTGGTGAAAGAGCGCATCTACGGGACTGTCTGCGGGCAGGAGTGGAGCCGTATGCGGTCCCGCCGCCCGGCGTCCGGCCGTGGTACGGGCGCTTTTCACGCAAATGATGGGCTTGCTCCGGCTCACACGCCGTGCAATCCGGGCAAAACGGCGGGGATTCTTGATCGACTCCATGTAGAGCAGAATTACATGGGTCGTATCGTCGCCCTCCCAATATTGCAGCAAATCGTTGCCTGAAACATCCGCTTTATTTCCGATGCTGACAAAGGTGGAAAGCCCCACGTGCAACCGCTTGGCCTGAGCCAGTAGAGCCAGTCCCAGGGCGCCGCTCTCGGAAGACATCGAGACCGTGCCATGCGACGGCACAACCGATGAAAACGAGGCGTTCATGGCTATGTCCGGCGCCAAGTTCAGGAGGCCCAGGCAATTGGGCCCGATCATGCGCATCCCGTATCCGCGCACTTGTTCCAGTACGCGGTCCTGGAGCGCCCGGCCTTCGTCATCGTTTGCGTCCGCGAAACCGTCGGCGATGACGATTACCGCTCGTACGCCGCCTTGAGCACAATCTGTTACCGCGTCCAAGACCTCTTCCCGCGGTACGGCCAGCACGGCCAGCTCCGCGGGTTCTGGGAGGGCGCCGACGGAGGAATACACCGGAAGCGAATCGATTTCGGCCGCGCCCGAACCGATGGGATAGATTCGGCCCTGAAAGCCGCCCTCCCGGCATTGCTCGATAATTCGGGTCGCGAGCGGGGACAGAGACGAGTCGTTCCCGACGCCTACGACGGCCAGCGCGCGCGGCGCGAAAAACGGACGCATGGAGGCGGCTGTGAAAAGGCGATCGCGCAATTCAGTGCGGGCGACACTATCCGCGCCCGGTAACACGGAGAACTCGACGTTGATGAAGCCGTCGGAATACGTTTCGGACACAGGAAAACCGGAATGGCGAAACACTTCCAGCATCGCCTTGTTGCCCGCATCCGTGATCGCCTTGAATTTCGTGAAGCCGTGTCGGATCGCCAGCAAGGCCAGGCGTTCGAGTATGAGGGTTCCCAACCCCTTCCCCTGAAAGGCGTCCTCCACGGTCAGGGCGACTTCCGCCGTGGTATCGTCGGATCGGAAATACGAGCCGGTCGCGATTATGCGTTGTTCGCCCCCGGCGATACGGTTCACGATCATCGTCAACACCTCATGCGGGTCCTGGTCGTCGCACATACGCTCAAGATCCGATTGACCGGGTTTACTGTCGGTGAAGAAGCGGCTGCGACGGGATTCGGATGAGAGTCGTTTGAAAAACGCCGCCAGGTCTGGCGCCTCTCGAGGCGACGCGACATGAATCGTGGCCGTGGTTCCGTCCCGGAGTATGAGGCGCCCCCGCGTGGCGGAATCCTGATAAGGGGGCGGGACATAATGCGGTTGTTTGGGAATCATCGCCGTATCCTGTCTGTCCGTTGCGACGGCCGGCCGTTCCGGTTGTCTAAGCGTTCTCCTGGAGCAAGGCGTTGGTTTCGCGCGCGATCTGCAATTCTTCGCTGGTTGGGATTACCAGGATTTTTACGGGACTGTATGCCGCATGGACGTCGCGTGCAACGTCGGAGGGATGAGCATTGAGGGTCTCATCGAGAATGATGCCGATCCGTTCCATGCCCTGGCAGATTCGTGCCCGTACCCGGGCGGCGTTTTCGCCGACGCCCGCCGTAAAGACAATGGCGTCCAGATCCGGCAGAACGGCCGAATAGGCGCCGATATATTTCTTGATGCGATAACAATAGATATCCAGGGCGATACGCGAACGTTCGTCGCCGTCTTCGGCTCGTTGCATGACTTCCCGGACATCATTATACCCGCATAATCCTTTGAGACCGCTCTCCTTGTTCATGATCCTGGTGATCTCGGACAGGTCTTTGCCGGTTTGTTCTGCGAGGTATTCGTGGATGGCGGGGTCCAGGTCGCCGCAGCGAGTGCCCATGACCAGCCCTTCCAGCGGGGTAAGTCCCATGGTGGTGTCCACGCATTCGCCGTTATGTACGGCGGCCATACTGCAGCCGTTACCGAGGTGAATGGAGATCAAGCTTGTCATCTCCTTGGCCTTGTCGAGGTACTTCGCGGTTTCGTCCGTAATATACTTGTGGGAAGTGCCGTGGAACCCGTAACGCCGTATCCGAAGCTTGGTATAGAACTCGTGCGGCAACGCGTACATGAACGCATGTGGCGGGATACTTTGATGGAAGGCGGTATCAAACACGGCCACCTGCGGCGTATCGGGAAAGCACTCGCGAGCCACTTCGATGCCCGTCAGATTCAGCGGATTATGCAGCGGCGCGAGCGGAACATGATCCTCAATGGCGTTGAACACTTCGTCGTTGATCAGGGCGGCGTTGCTGAACGCTTCCCCGCAATGGACCACGCGATGCCCGATGCCGTTGATTTCCGATATGTCATGAATCACCCCGTGCTCGGGGTCGGTCAATGCGGCGACGATCAGTTTCAAACCGGCCTTATGGTCGGGTACGCTCTCTTCCCGTCGGATTTCATCGACACGCCGCCTTTGCATGCGCTTATGGCTCAGCACGCTGACGGGTTCCCCGATCTTTTCCACCAGTCCGGAGCAGAGCGTCGACTCGTAGGGCGTGAGTTCGAACACCTGATATTTGATCGATGAGCTGCCGGCGTTAATGACAAGTATCTTCATGCTTGTTGCTCCGCTTGCGCCTGGATCGCAGTGATAATCACGGTGTTCACGATATCGGTCACGGTGCAACCGCGGCTGAGATCGTTAACCGGCTTGCGCAATCCCTGCATGATGGGACCGATGGCGACGGCGTTGGCGCTGCGCTGTACCGCTTTATAGGTATTGTTTCCCGTGTTCAGGTCGGGGAAGATCAAAACGGTCGCATGCCCGGCGACGGGACTGTCCGCCGCTTTGGTGCGCGCGACGACGGGGTCAACGGCTGCGTCGTACTGAATCGGGCCGTCGAGCAGCAGGTCGGGCGCCTTTTCCCGGGCCAGCCGCGTGGCTTCGCGCACCTTCTCCACCTCTTCGCCTTTCCCCGAGGTGCCCGTGGAATAGGAGAGGAGGGCCACATAAGGCTCAATCCCAAAGGCCGAAGCCGTCTCCGCAGAAGCGATCGCGATCTCCGCCAATTCCGGCGCCGTCGGACTGGGGTTTACCGCGCAATCGCCGTACACCAGCACGTGATCCTCAAGACACATGAAAAACACGCTCGAAACGACGGAAAGCCCCGGCTTCGTTTTTACGAACTGCAGTGCGGGCCGGATCGTATGTTGCGTGGTATGGGCCGCTCCCGAGACCATGCCGTCGGCGAGATCCTTGTATACCATCATGGTGCCGAAGAAACTCGGGTCGGTCATGAAATCGCGCGCGGCATCCATGGTAACGCCCTTGTTCTTGCGCAGACGGAAATAGGTCTTCACAAAGTCATCCATCCATTCGCTCTCTTCGGGATCGATGATCGACACGTCCGACATATTCAGCGCCAGGGTGCTGATTTGTTTTTTTACGTCATCGACATTGCCAAGCAGGGTAATGTCGACGACCTCCCTTTTCAGCAGGATTTCCGCGGCGCGTAAAATGCGTTCATCGGTGCCCTCGGGCAGCACGATATGTCGCTTGTTCGCTCGCGCCCGCTGCAACATGCGGAATTCAAACATTTTGGGCGTCATAATCAATGATTTCTCGGCGGATATGCGCTCCAGCAAGCCGTCGGCGTCCACATGCGTCTGAAACAAGTTGAGCGACGTGGATATCTTCCGTGTGGAAGAAGCCGTGATACGCGAATGGATTTCATTGATCCGGCAAGTGGTTTCGAACGTGTTCATGCTGACGCTCAAGACGGGTATGTTCAGTTTCAAGCCGTCGAGCATGTCGCGCATGGACTTGTCGGGCAAGAGGCCGCCGGTAAGGACCAGTCCGGCGATGTTGGCGTATCCCTGCGACATGGAGGCGACCAGCGTGCCGAGCACGATATCCGACCGATCGCCGGGCGTCACGATCAGGGCGCTGTCCTTGTGATGGATGCGCATTAGAAAGTTCCCGATCTGCATGGCCGCCACGGTCTTGTGCAGCACAACCCGGTCCAACTGGCCCTCGCCGTACAAGACCTTTGCGTGAAGGGCGTCGGCGATTTCCGTCATAGACGGCCCGCGCAAGAAGGGGTCGTGCGGAATCGAATACACAATGCCGGCCTTGTTTTCAGGCGCCTCGGAAAGCAGGTTTACCAGACGGTTTGGCCCTGTCTTCGACACGCCGATGACGATCGTGGCCAGGATATGACAGCCCAAGGCATTCAATTCGTCCATAGCCAGGATCGCGCTGCGATAATGGGACGGCCCGTCCTCCTCTTCAGGGGATCCGTTGGCGACCAAAAGAATGGGGCAGTTCAGGTTGACGGCGATATCGGCATTGATATCGAACTCAATGGAGCGCGTCAGGGTTTCAAAATCCGTACCCTCGCAGAGCACGAAGTCATTGCCTTCTTCGATGCGACTGTATTTTGACAGAATCCCTTCCATCAGCTCCGTTTTGCGGCCTTGACTAAGCAGATCCGCGGCCTCTTCCAGCGTATAGGCGTACATGCCCTCGTAATCCTGGTCCAAATGGAAATACGAGCGGATCAGGTTCAGGTCGTTATCCTGCTTGGCCCCCTCGCGCGGGGCATTGATGATCGGTCGGAAGAAGCCCACTTTTGGAATGTTCTTCAACAAGGCCTCCATCATCCCGAGAGCGACGGCGGATTTCCCGCAACGGGGTTCACTGGCGCATATATAGAGATTCTTGGACATCTTACATCTACTCGTTTTTTTGTTACCGTCTGCGTTTCAGCGTTGTACCATAACGCGACTGAATTGGGCGCGCTTTTCGTATTCGTCTTGTGCCGGTATCCGAGGGCTTCAACGTCCCCGCGGAGTCCGGAATTGCGGTGCATCCACGTTTTCCCACCCAGTCAATAATATATCGACCGGACAAGAGAGCACTATCGGGGATAGTGCTAGGCGGGGCCTAGGGGGAATGCTGATCGGTATCCGAAGACCTCTCTCCCGGAATGGCGGTGTTTTGCGCGAGGGCGATGCGCCATTGGCCATCGACACGATGCAGGACGAAACTGATATGAGTCTTGAGCACGTCCGGTTCGGTATTCCGGACGCCCGGCGGGTTGGCGGAATGGCCGCGTAAGGAGAATCGCGTGTGTACGAGGGCGACATCGTCCGTCAATCGTCGTACGCGCAGGACTTTCGCGTCGAGCGTGCTGCCCTTGAAGATGGTATCGAATAAGTGCGCGTGCCGATCGACGTTCTGGGCCCGGTTCGTGAAATGCATGCCGATGATGTTTACGAACTCGGAATCCTCGGCGAAATCCGCCGCCCATAACTCCGCGTCCATGGTGTTCCAGCCGTCGACTTGTCGTGACATCATGTCCCGGGCGACTTCTTCGATCGAGCCCGCAAAGAGCAGGGTGGGTAAGAGAGCCGATGCGACGAGTGCGATGTGTAAGCGATGCATAGTCATTAGATTACTCCGTAAGGTCCCGGACGGTCAGCATTTCTCTAAGTTAATCGAACCGACACCACCAAAGTCTGCGTACCAGTCTGTCGTCATCCTATCCATCCGTGACAGGGCTTTCAAGTACGCGCTCTTTTGGGGTATGGCGGTATCAAGAAATATGTCAGCACCATGGCGCTGAAGACGGTAGCGTACAAGATGATGAACCCGGCCGCCGACAAATCCCAGTAGAGAATGCGCTGGAGCCAATACTGCATGAACGTGTCCGAGCCGTACGTTTCCTGGCCCGCGCGCTCGCGCAACGCCGCCTCCCATTCGGTCAGCGGGCAGACCATGCCAATCACTGTTTCGAACAACACAAAGCCCATGGCGCCGAGATGCAGGTGGCGGAACAGCCGATGACGTACCATCGACCAACGAAAGGCCGCTCCGGTCCACACCAGTAACAGGCCCAGCATGATGAATAGGACAAAGGCGACGTGGATGAGCAATATGGTGTCCGCCAACAGGCCCCACCATTGTTCCGAAGTGAGCAGCGCCGTGCTCGTTATCGTGTTTGCCATCATGTCACAATTTACAACCAATTTCGGGATTTCCACCGTTTTCTTGTTCGGTCAATGACCGAGCGCAGGAATTGTTTCTCGTCTTCCGGCGCAAAGCCGCATACGCTTTGGTATGTTCTCCAGAGGCGCATCATGTCCGTCCGGCTGAATACGCCGGGGTCCATGATGATCTGCATGAGGTTGTGGGCGCGTCGCGCACGGGGCAGGCGCGCGTAGCGGCGGGTGCGCTCGTTATCCATCCAATAGAAGGTACAGTCGTCGCCTTCGATCTGCATCAGCACATTGCTCAGCCGCAAGTCTCCGTGATACAGGCCCGCCCCGTGCCAGGCCCCGATTTCACGGCCCAGTCGTTCAAGGAGACGGCGTCTACGGTTGATGTCCGAACGTAAACCGAACTCGGGGTCGCGGAACACGCTGCGCGCTTCGTTGACATCGGGGATCTCCCGGGTAACAAGCAGGCTTTTCGAGAGAGACGCGAATCGCCGGAATTCGGCCAGCGCGATGATCTGTTCGGTGCGGAAACCCAGTTCTTCGATCAGGACGTTAGCCGCCAAGGTCCGTCGGGCCCGTGACCGACGAAAATAACGTTTGATCCGGTCCGATGGGCCGCGCAGAAGAAATTGTTTAAGGAACACGGGCGGCGCGGTGTCGCCCGGTTTAACGCGATGGACGGACGCGTATCTTGAGCGCCGGAACACGGGCAGGGTATCGACCCCGTCCTCGATCCAGCGGGCGAGAACCGGTTCCAGGGTGTCCAGCCCCGGCGCCACACGCAAGGTCACGCGCGCGCCGTCCGCGCGCAGGGAGTGCGAGGACCACAAGGCAAGCGTCGAACTCATTGTCCTTTCATCAAAAGCGGTTCCATAAAATGTTCGCGTTCGGTGGGAAGATCATAGCATCATATCGCCCGACTAAAACAGGGTTTTTATCGAACATGAATATAGCGATGGGCGTACGAAATTTCCGGGCCGTAGGCGGTGCGGAGAAGTTTACACGACGTCTTGCGCAGCACCTGTCGGCTGCCGGACACGCGGTGGACGTGTACGCCTATACGGCGGATCGGCAGGAAGGGATTGCGCTGCGCACGTTGTCGAAACCGCCATTGCTGCCGCGGGCCATGCGGGACTGGGCCACGGGGCGGGGCCTCTCCCGGGCGCTGCTCGCAAGCGGGACGACGGTAACCTTCGGGGAACAGAAAACGTGGGGTGCGGACGTGATACGGCCCGGCGGCGGGGTGGAGGATGAGTATTGGATTGCACGCACCCGTTACGCCCACCTGTTCGGTCATCCCGCAGGCCGGTACGCCCATCCGAAACGCTATTTCGATGTGCGCGCGGAGGGAAACGGTTACCGGCACCCGGCGCTGCGACGTGTCATCGCCAATTCCCGACTCATGCGGGATCAGCTCACGGCGCGGTACCCCGGGCTGGTGGATAAAGTGGAAGTGATTTATAACGGCGTGGACGAGGTTACGGAGCCGGACGCGCATCGCGGCGCGCGGCGCAAGGAATTGAGCGAACGGCACGGCTTGGATCCCACGGCCGTCTGGTTACTCTTCGTTGGACACGAGTTCAAACGGAAAGGGCTGCGCCATGCACTGGGCGCCTTGGCCAAAGGACGCGCGGCCGGAATGAACGTCCGGTTGCTGGTCGTCGGTCGCGATCGGCGCGCCCCGTACCTGCGCCAATGTGTGCGGCTGGGTATAAGCGATTCCGTGGTCTTTACCGGAACGGTACGGGACATGGACGCCTATTATGCCGCTGCGGACGCGTTGGTGTTGCCGACCTTCTATGATCCGTTTGCCAATGTCACCATTGAGGCGCTGGGCGCCGGTTTGCCGATCGTGACCACCCGCCAGAATGGAGCGGGTGAACTGGTGGACCGGACCGCGGGATGGGTGCTGGATAAACCGGAGGCGGAAGATGTGTTGGTTCGCGTGATGGCCGAGTTGGCGGACGAGAGACGGCGTGGCGCGATGAGTGAAGCGGCGCGTGCGATTGCGGCGAATCATCTGTTGAAGGATAAGATGAAGGAAATGGAAGGGGTCCTGTTGGCCGTGGCGGAAGAGAAGCAAGCGCGGCGATCGGGCGCTTCGAAGGCGATGAAATAATGCGTAAATGGGAATTCATAGCTGCAAATATGCGCTTTCTCTTGCGGGGCGGATACCGCATGAGCGGTGCGGAACGTCCCCCCGCCGGCCATGACGTGCTCTCCGACTTTGCGGGCGTATGTGTGGCCGGCTCGCCCGATCCGGCCTGTGACGAGTATGTACTGCACCAGCTTCGCGCAATGAATGTGCGCCATGTACGCGTGGATTATACGTACGGTAGCGAAGAGAATCATGCCGCCCGTCTCCTGTCCTATCTGCTCGAACATAAGGTCGGTGTGCTGCTGCATCTCGTGCAGCCGATTGCGGACGCGCGCCGGATGGGGACGGAGTCCGCCCAGGACCGTTGGCGCGCCTTCGTCTCCGCGGCCCTGGACCGTTGGGGCGCCCGCGTGGAGGCGGTGGAAATAGGCGCAACGGTCAATAGGCGGAAATGGGCGGGATACGACTTGCCGACGTTCATGCTCGCGTGGGCCATTGCGCATGACGAGGCGCGTGCACGAGGGGTGAGGCTGGCGGGACCGAATGTAACGGATTTTGAGCCGGTTTATAATGTGGCGTTGTTGGCGGGGATGCGCGCGGAGGGGCTGTTGCCCGATGTCCATACGGATAACCTCTTTGCCGAACGCGCCACCGAACCGGAAAACTACGATCATAAGATTCTCGGACGGGCCCTTGCATCGCAGATCAAATTCAATGTGATCAAGAAGGCGCGACTTTTGCAACGGATCGCCGAATGGCACGGGGTATCGGAGACGTGGTCGACGCATGTGGCGTGGAGTAAGCGTCGAATCGATCGTCTGCTGCCAAATGTCGAGGAGAAGCAGGCGGATTATCTGGCGCGTTATATGCTTTTAACGGCGGCATCGGGCGCGCTGGGCCGGGTGTATTGGGGGCCCATGATCGGGCAACGCGAGGGGCTTATTGACGACGGGACAGACGAGTACCCGGATCCTGTTCCGCACGTCACACTGTATGAACGTGTTTACGGTGAAATGAGCGGGTACACGGTGCGTCCGGCCTTGCGTGCGATGAAGGCCTTTGCCGACCTTATTCCCGGTGCTCGGTACGAAGGTCGTTTGAGCGCATGTTTCGGCTTGGAGGTACACGCGTTTTCTGTCGGCGATCGGCTGATCCATGCGGCATGGACCACGAACGGGCGGGGCGCGGATCCGGCCTCGCTCTACGCGTCCCATGATCTTGTGCAGGCGCAATGGATCGATCGGGACGGCGCAGAACGAGCCGAGGCCCCGCCGCTGATTACGGAATCACCTTGCTATATCCGTTGGCCCGCCGGCCGTCGGGTGACGATTCAATCGGGTGCGGGCCCTGTGTCCGGCCTGCGCGTTCACAGGCCGGTCTGCCTGTACCGGGACCCTGCATGGTGCGGGGCGGTGGCTGCGGTTGACGCCGAAGAACGGGAATCACTCTTGAAAGTGCTCGCTCCGTCCAACCTCCATAGCGCCGAACGAATGGCTACGTTGCGCGACGCACGCAACGCCGTCTGGCAAATTTCCGATCCGCGTCGACCGGAAACCTCGCTGGTGGTGAAACGGGCGCTGATAACCCGGTGGCACAAGAAAGTGTTGGACTACGTCAAGCCGTCCAAGGCGCGACGGAGTTGGAACGGCGCTTGCGAACTATTGCGGCGCGGCATCGATACACCGCGTCCGGTAGCCTTTTTCGAGCAACGGCCCCGGGCGGTTCTGAAAGAGAACTACTATATATGCGCCTATGTGCCGGGCGAATTATCGGTGCGCCGTTACTTCACGGCGTATGCCGCGGGTGAGACGCGGTACGAGGGGGTGGATGCAGACACCTTTTATGAGATCCTGGCCGGGTTTCTCCTTAATATGCACCGGCGCGGCGTCTATTTTCGCGATCTGTCGGCGGGGAACATTTTGGTCCTGAAAGGGGAGAACGATGAAATACGCTTCTCCTTGATCGACACGGCGCGCGCGCAATTCTTTGATCATCCGATTTCCCTGCGCCGGCGTTTGTCGGATCTTAAGAGGATTTGCCACCCGCTCGATTGGCCCGGGCGGAAACGGTTTGTCGGGTTGTATCTCCGCTCGCTGGACGAGGACTTTACTCCGTTTCGGCAATGCCCTTTTTATCTATATGATTTGAAGCATCGAATGAAGAATCGCCTGAAGGGCAAGAGAAAGGCGACCGGGGGGAACAAGAACGCCTGAGGCGATCTTCCTGTCGTGTTTTCCCTGTCCTTCGCGGTGGATTCCAACTATAGTGGCATGGAATGAAACATGAGTTTTTACTGCCCACATTTCGACGAGCCCAATGACCGGTGCCTCCGCTTAAAGGCGGATTGTGTACCGGGGCGGCGCGGTTGCGTCTTGCGCGGGAAGGTCCGGTTCCTGGTTGATCCGGACGAACGGGTGGCACGCCGGACTGGCGGCCGCCGCGATCGGCGCGAACGGGCGTAACACAGCGCGGGAGTTGATAGGTGTATTCACTGGGTGATATGGCCAAGGAACTGGGGCGTTCCGCCGCGTATATCAAGGGCTTGCAGATTCGTTTCGATTTACCGGTCCTGTCCGGGACGTCCTATAGCAAGGCCTACCTGGATCTGCTGCGTAAAATCATCTTTCTGCGTACGCTGGGTATTTCGGAGGAATCCATTCTGAAACTCTGGCAGCTTGAAAAGAAACTGATGGAGCTGTTGCACGCGGATACAAGCGACTCTCCGACTTGGTTTCTGGACGAATGCGGGAAACGTACCCATCCCCGGCGTCGGTTGTTGCTGACGAATTATGATGTGGGCGCGGATCTGTTTTCAAAGAAACTACAATTGGCCCTGCCTTTGAAGGAGCCGTCGCGCGAATTGTTTGAAGGTCACGAAATGGGCGAAGACGCGCTCTTTGTGCTGGAATCCTATTTGAAGGCTTACGACCGGATACAGCGCGATGCCGGCCTGCAGATCAAGCCTCTGCGCGCCGCGGCGAACTGGGCGGGGCGCCTGCCGCAAAAAATGGGGTGACAAGCCCGGGGCCTTGTGAGTAAGCATACGGTTCCGCAACCAATATGTTCCGAGGAGTTATGGCGAAAACAGATTCCAGACGAGGCAAATTCATCACTTTCGAAGGGCCGGAAGGCGGCGGCAAGACGACGCAAGCCAAACGGCTTATTCAGCGTTTGGAAACGGCGGGTCATGAAGTGATCTACACGCGGGAACCCGGTGGCACACCTACGGGCGAGGCCATTCGCAATATCCTGCAGCATGACACCACCGGAGAAGAGATCAGTTCCGCGGCCGAGGTCCTGCTGTTTGCCGCCAGCCGGGCGCAACTGGTGGCGCACGTGATCCTGCCGGCCCTGGATCGGGGCGCCTGGGTGGTGTGCGATCGTTTTGCGGATTCGACCACCGCTTATCAAGGCTATGGGCGCGGCTTCGATCCCGAACAGATGCTCGCCATCAACGGGTTCGCCATCGATGGCGCGACACCGGACCTGACCTTTCTGCTGGACTTGGATCTCGACGAGGGGTTTCGGCGTCTTGCGATACGGCATCAGGAAAAGGCGAGTCCGCTTGACCGAATCGAGCAGGAGGCGCGCTCGTTTCATGAACGGGTACGCCAGGGGTATCTTGACTTGGCGCGTCGGTATTCGGACCGATTTCGAGTGATCGACAGCATGCGGGAAGAGGACACGGTGCATCAGGACATCTGGGAGTGCGTGACGCGTGAATGCGGCCTCTGAATTCGGCGGGGCATGGGACGGGATTCGGCGCAGCTACGAGGCCGGGCGATTGGCGCATGCGTACATTGTGGTCGGGTCCCCGCGCGGCGCGGGGACGGCGTTTACGGAGTCCGTGTTGCAGTTGATTTTTGGGGTTTCCGACCCGGACTCGTCCGGGGCCCGGCGTATCGCGCAGCGGGCGCATCCGGATGTGGTCTGGATCGAGCCGCAGAGTAAAAGCCGCCTTATTCGCGTGAACGAGGTCCGGGTCCTGAATCATCGTTTGCAGCAAACCGCGATGGAAGGGGACTGGAAAGCCGGGGTCATCCTGTATGCCGATCGCATGAACGATCAGGCGGCCAACGCGTTCCTGAAGACGCTCGAAGAGCCCGTCGGACGGACATTGCTGCTTTTGTTGACCGAGACGCCCCAGGCGATGCTGCCCACCATCCGTTCCCGTTGTCAGCAGATTGTCCTATCCCGGGAGACCGCGCCGCTGGACGAGGTCTGGCTGGACCGTTTGCGTTCGATCCTGCGCGCGTATGGGGGGCGCGATCCCATGCAGGTACTGCTGGCGTCGGACGCGCTGCGCGAATTGCTCGATGCCATAAAGAAGGATATCGAGTCGTCGATGGACAAAGGCGAAGGGGAGGATCAGGCGGTATATGATGCACGGGTGCAATCGCGTTTGATCGAGATTCGTGCGCAGGTCATGGCGGCCTTCATCCAATGGCAGCGCGACGTGCTCTGCTGTGCGGCGGGCGGGGACGCGGAAGTCCAGATACTGCATTTCCCGGAGGAAATCGATGCGATTCGCGAACAGGCCCGGGGTCTCTCATGCCGTGCGGCGTTGCAGCGCGTTTCTCTCGCGGAGGAGATGGCGCGTCGTCTGGACAGGAATGTGCCGCCGCTGTTGACCTTTCAAGCCGGTTTATCGGCGCAGTTACTCGGTCGATAGGCCGGGCCTGCGCGTAACGAGCGGGATGGGCTATGGACAATCCCTGGGCGACTTGTTACTCTCCACCCGTCGGATGAAGGAGGCGACGGCGATTTTGACAGGGTTGGATGCTGTAAGCAAATCCGAGTGGGAGAATCTGATATGGATATTAAAGACATCAAGAAGATCGTAGAGCTCATGAAAGAGCATGACTTGACGAAGTTCGAGTTGGAAGAGGAAGCCTTTCGCATCGCTTTGGTTCGCGGATCGGAAGACGAAGTGAAGATGGTATCGCCTTTGCCCGCCGCGGCGCCGTCGATGCCCGCTCCCGCGCCCGCCCCGGCGCCCGCCGAGCCTGCGGCCCCGGCAGCGTCGGCCGACGACGGGTTGGTTGAGATCAAGTCGCCCATTGTCGGGACCTTCTACAGATCCAGCTCGCCGGATTCGGAGGCGTTTGTCGGTGTCGGACAGCAAGTCGATAAGGATACGGTGGTCTGCATCATCGAAGCCATGAAAGTCATGAACGAGATCAAGGCCGACGTCAAAGGCGTGATCACTGAAATCCTGGTTGAAAACGCCACGCCGGTCATGTTCGACCAGCCGCTTTTCAAGGTCAAACCCCAATAAGGTGGTTTCATGATTCAGCGAATATTAATCGCCAATCGCGGCGAAATCGCCGTACGCATCATTCGGGCATGCAAAGAGCTGGGCGTGAAGACCGTGGCCGTCTACTCCCGGGCGGACGAGAATTCCCTGCACGTGCAACTCGCCGATGAGGCCGTATGTATCGGTCCCGCTTCGGCGTCCGATAGCTATCTCAAAATCGCGAACATCATCAGCGCGGCGGAGATCGCCGATGTGGACGCGATTCATCCCGGATACGGGTTTTTGTCCGAAAACGCGCATTTCGCCGAGATTTGCCAGAATTGCAACATCACCTTCATTGGTCCGTCGGCCGAGAACATTTCGCGTATGGGCGATAAATCCGTGGCGCGCGATACGGCGAAAAGAGCGGGGGTCCCCGTAACGCCCGGCAGCGATGGACTCATACGCAACAAGGAAGAAGCGTTGAAATGGGCTCAGAGCGTGGGCTATCCCGTGCTGTTAAAGGCCTCCGCCGGCGGCGGCGGAAAGGGTATGCGCCATGCGCACAACGATGTCAGTTTGGTGCAGGCCTTCATGACGGCCAGCGCGGAAGCGGAGCGCGCGTTCGGTAATGCCGCAATGTATATGGAGAAGTTTGTTGAAAGCGCGCGGCATATCGAAGTGCAGATCATTGCGGATCATCACGGGAACGTGGCCCATCTGGGGGAGCGGGATTGCAGCATTCAGCGTCGCCATCAAAAGCTGATCGAAGAAGCGCCAAGCCCCGTGCTGAACGCCGATACGCGGAAACGGATTCATCGCGCGGCCGTTAAACTCGCCGAATCAGTCAAGTATCGCAATGCCGGGACGGTGGAATTCCTCTATGACGCGGATACCAACGAGTTCTATTTCATGGAGATGAACACGCGGATCCAAGTGGAACATCCCGTGAGCGAGGAGATCACCGGCATTGACCTGATCAAGGAACAGATCCGCGTGGCATCGGGCGAGCCGCTTTCCTTCAGCCAGCGCGACGTCAATATGAACGGGCATTCCATTGAGTTTCGTGTATATGCGGAGGACCCGTACCGGAACTTCACCCCCTCACCGGGCAAGGTGGACTGGGTCCATTTCCCCGGCGGCCACGGTGTGCGCATTGATTCGCATGTCTATTCCGGGTACGATGTGTCTCCGTTCTACGACAGCATGATCGGGAAGATCATTGTACACGCGCCCGACCGGACCCAGGCGATCCATCGGATGACCCGCGCCTTGTCGGAGTTCATGATCGAGGGCGCGCATACGACCGTTCCGTTGGGATTGGCGGTGTTGCTGGATTCCCGTTTTGCGCGGGGCGATTACACAACGAACTTCCTGGACCAATATTTGGCGGAAGGAACGTTCGTACCGCCGGATAAGAAGTAGAAATAGTCAACGCGCGCGCCGTGTGCGCGCGCGATACATGGGCTGCGGCCGTGGAGGTATTCATGAAACGCGTTATACATATTCTGGTCGGCTTGATTCTGTTGGCGCTCCTGTTGGGACAGGGCGCGGGGCTGATCTACATGGCTTACGACCAGGAAGCCTGGACCCGTTGTCTGGACCTGTTGCGCGTCGAACGCGGGTGGGGCGCGCTGGCGGGGATTGTGTTGTTGGCTCTGGTGGCGGTGTATCTGCTCACGGGCGTGCGTCGCCGGCCGGTCGGCGACCAGTATCTGTCTTTCAGCAGTGACGGGGCGACGGTATCCATTCTGCTCCGCGCGGTGAACGAGTTCATTTCGCGGATCGGCGACGAGTTCGCCGCCATCGTGTCCATGAAACCCACTGTCCGGCCGCGCGGCGGCTCGATTCATATCGATCTGGACTTGCGCGTCAAGGCCGGTACGCAACTGCCGGAACTCTGCCAGTTGCTGGAAGAGCGGGTGCGCGAAAGCGTGCGCGTCAACCTCGGCCTTTCGGATATCAAACGGAT
>SLGY01000113.1 GCA_007136425.1 Kiritimatiellia bacterium | reverse complement strand
GGACGGCGCGCGTTTTACCTTTCCGGCGAGGAATTTGAATCCCGCACCCACGCCGGCGGCGATGGGGACGGTGAGCCGATCGCGATGCGCGTGCATCCAGCGTTCCTGTTTGGGCAGGCCGAGGCCGACCCACAGGAAGTGCGCTCCCGAATGGTTGATGCGCTGCACGATTTCCTCGTCCTCTTCCGGCGTCAATTCGCGGAAGGGCGGGGAGTGCAGGTCCACGATCTGCAGTTTCGGGTAGCGTTCCATCAGACGGTCGCGCATGACGGCGAGCGTTTCGTCGGTGTCACCGTAGAAGTAGTGTTTATAACCCTCCTTCTCCGACATCTCAAAGGTCGCTTCAAGCAGGTCGACGGCATTGACGCGTCGTTTCTGGGGGAAGCCTTTCAGTTGTCCGATCCATTTCACGGAGACGCCGTCGGGCGTGAAGAGGTCGGCGCTGTTGAGGATAGCTTGGAAGTCAGGGTTGTCGTGCCCTTCAAGCACACCGTGCATGCCGGTATTGACCACCATGTGGTTCTTGTTCGGCTCGTGCTCGATCCACCAGCGAAAGATGTTCATCACATCATGGACTTGGACCATGTGCACCTTCGACCCGAGCATATCGGCGGTCGGCGGCATTTGTAGAGATGGCTGGTTCATAATGCTTAAGAGTTAACCGCAAAGAGCGCGAAGAGCGCAAAGGTTTCTTTTATGGGAACATTCGTTTTTCTTCACTTTCTAATCATAGTCTTTCTTCGCGTACTTTGCGCGCTTTGCGGTTAAGAAAGAAGATAAACCACAAAGGCCGCGAAGAGCGCAAAGGTTTAGTCATTATGTTGGTGAACAATTCGTTTCATGCCTTCCTTCAGGAGTTTCGCGTTGAAATTGATGAGATATCCGAGCGTGCAGCCGGATAGTTTGAGATAGGTGATCAGTTGCGCGGTGTGAACGGCGGTCAGGCGATCGACGACCTTTAATTCCAAGACGATGCGGTCATCGACAAGGATATCGATGCGGTATCCCTCATCCAGATCGAGGCCCTTGTAGTGAATGGGCTGAACCACTTGCCGCCGTGCTTTGATGCCTTCTAGTGTGAGTTTGTGCAGGAGGCAGCGTTCATAAGCGCTTTCCAACAAGCCCGGTCCCAGCGCTCTGTGGACTTCAATGGCTGCCCCAATAATCTTATTCCCCAATTCTTCAATATCCAAAACTCTGTCGCTCATCTTAATTCCTCCCAAGTCTTCACCCAATTCCCTTTCATGTCCCGTCTTTGCGCTCTTGGCGCACTTTGCGGTTAAGAAAGAAGATAAACCGCAAAGGCCGCGAAGAGCTCAAAGGTTTCTTTTGATGGAAACATTCGTTCCTGTTTGCTTCCCATTCTTAATCTTTCTTGGCGTTCTTTGCGTGCTTTGCGGTTAATTCTTCGGCGTTTCCCAGTGCCCGGTGCCAGGCGGAGCGGTTGAGTTTGAAAAGGGCCTCGCACAGGGTCATGCCGAGGCGGATGAGCAGTCCGAGATAACAGCGGGGAACCGACAAGCCGTGCTTGCGCACGAAGTACAGCCGGTTGCGCACTTCCATTCGTCCGAAATCGCGCCAATCGAAATCCGCCCCGCGCGGGGGCTGGTGATGATCGAACCGCGCATCGGCGACAATCATCAGGCGTCCGTGTCGACTCAACCCGTAGGTGAACTCCAAATCCTCTAAATAGCTGTAGCCCTCAAAAAACGGATCGAACTGAAACGTGTCGAGCAGATTGCGTCGCACCACCAGCGCCTTGCTGCTTAACCATTCGCATACGGTGTCACGATTCACCTTGCCGTACAGGGCATGCCAGCCGGAGGGCGCCACGCGGCCCGGTTCCCGGCTGTACAAGCCGAGCAAGGCGCCCAGACCCAGCCGGCGCCAGAAGAGCGTGCGCTGATCCGTGTACGTGGCCTCATTGAAACTGGCGGCGACGACGTCGGCCGGAGCGGATTCCCAGAAAAGCAGCATGTTCTCCACGGCGTCGGGGTGCAGTTCCTGGTCGTCGTCGAAAAAACAAACCAACGCGATGTCATCGCGGAGCCGGGTGATGCCGGCATTGCGTTGCAGGGCGGACGAGGGCGCTTCGGTCCAGCGCACGGCATCCACGTGCAATCCATCGGGATGGCGCGCCGCATCAAGATTCGATTCGTCACTGGCGTCGATGACGATCACCTGATCGGGCGGCCGCGATTGGGCGGCGAGACTTTGCAGCATGCGGCCAAGATGCTCGGGCCGGTTCCTCGTAGGCGTGATGAAGGCGATGCGCATGGTTCAGATGTCGAAGCAGTTGTCCGGCCTGTACAGAAGGGTCGTGCGTTCATGGTCCGTTCCCGTGGGCTTCAGTCCCTCGAAATGGAGGACCCGAAAGTCTTGCGCCAAGGCATGCTGTAGTCCTTTGCGATAGGCTTCGCGATGCGAGTCATCGAGGAGAAGGACCCCCCGCGGCGTCAGCGCTTCCATGGCCTGTTGAACGCAATGGACGCGATCCCGGCCGTCTACAATGACCACGTCATACCGTTCATTGCCCGTGTGAACGGTGCGGCAATACGCCCCGTCCACGTCGGCCGACTGGTGTATAAGGCGTACATTATCGGGAGCAATCTCTTTGATGCGGGCCAGCCATGTCGCATCGTATTCCACCGCGGTAACTGATCCGACGCGTTCCGCATAGAACAAGGTCGAATACCCGCACCCGTATTCAAACAGGCGCATGTCCTTCTTCAGCCGTTCCTTGAGCAGGGCGATAACGGCATAGTTCATCCACGGCAACGGTTGGCCCTCGGCGTCAACCGGTTTGCGCTCGCGTAGGCTGCGGCGCCAGCCGCTTACGCGCAGATGGGAGGATCTGTGAAACAGTAATTTATACCAGCGCAAGGGCGCATACATTATCCGCAGCCCGATAAACTTTTTGGTCAAGCGGTTCATGGTCGTTATTTGGTTGATAAGAAACGGGTTTGCAAGGCGCTGACGATAGTACGAATGCCTTCCTGATACGAGAGCGTACTGAATAGGGCTCCCTGTTTCTTCAATGCGCGACGTGTATCGGCTCGCTTGGGTTCGGTGCGCAACATCTGGTCGATCTTCGCGGCGGCCTCATCCGATGACTGCCAGCACAGGGCGTCGTCGTGTCCGACGATTTCCCCCGCGCCGCCGGTGGCGGGTACGAAGGGGATACAGCCTGCGCGCACCATTTCCGCCACCGCGATACCGAAGCCCTCAAAGGGACAGGCGTGAAGGCCGTACCGGCATTGGGCGAGCAGTTGTCGCTTGGCGTGGCCCTGCAGTTCGCCGTGCCATTGAATCCAATCGCCTTCCTTGCGAGCCATCTCTTCCACGCTGCGCGCGTAGGATGAACCGTCGGACCCGCCTATAACATGTAGTCTGGAGGTGTGTCCCAATGCGCGTACGCGTTTGAGGATGTCGATGATGGTTTCAATGCGTTTCTCGCGGGAGAGGCGGCCGAGACAGACGAAGTCCGGTGCGCGTTCTTCCCACGGAACATCCGGAAAGTCACCGGGAACGGGGGGGTAGATTACGCGGACATTGCGGGCGCCGTATCTCTCTTTCAGTACGGACGCCGTCCATTCCGAGTTGGCGACAAGCAGATCGTCGGCGAACAGATCGCGTCCCGAAGGCGGCGATACCGTCTTGCAAAGGCCGAGGTAGAGACGATTCAGAAAATTGGTCTGATGAAAGCCGCGACTCCCCGTTGCCTCCGGATCGACGGACGCGCGTACGTCAGGGGCCCACGAAAAGTCGGCGATACGCTGAATGGCCGATCGACCGAAGTCGCAGGGGTTATAGGCGCTGAACAACACATCGTACCGGTCCGCAATGCGACGACAGAATCGTTGATGCCAATGCCCGCGCAGCGCGGCCGCCGTGTTCGCGCGCGCGAGGAAAGCGGGCAAAGGCGCACGAAGGATGGTGACGGCATCGGTTGGGACCGACGTGCCGTAGAGACGATTCAGCGCGTCCAGATTTACGTCACCCGTTGTAATCAGATGGATGCGGTGCGTGTCGAGCAGCGCCTCGATCGTCCACATCAGTGCGCATTCCGATCCGCCGCGATAGAGGCGCGGATGTGCGATGCCGATCAGGGCCTGATTCGATGTTCTTTCTTTAGTCATGTATTAACCGCAAAGGGCGCAAAGAGCGCTAAGTGAAAGGAAGGTGTCGACAGAATCATTATCGACAGAATCATTATCGACAGAATCATTTTTTGGAAGAGGAGGATATTCTTTAATGATTTTGCCAATCATGATTTTGTCATATTTTTTGTTCAAGGGGGCTATCCCTTCGATGCGCTTGGAGGTTCGCTTTGTGAGCCCGGGCGCATGCCGGCGTGCAGGACGGGGTTTTGTCGGGCGCCCCACCAGATGGCGTGTGCGATCCGGCACAAGAACGCGGCAGGCAAAACTCGTTCCGCGATACGCCCGACCCAGGCGAGCCCTTTAAATGCGCCGTGGGCCGTGTCCGTGGCTTTCTTCAGGCAGCGGCGCGCGCCCGCTGCATCGTTTTCGCGCCCCATGATCAGGCCGGCCCGCGCGTAATAGCGGGCCAGGGTGTTCTCCGTATTTGCGCATCGGATATTCTCAGCCCGCAAGTTGGCGAGAATGTCGTCGGCGACAATTTCCGAGGTCATGGCGCTGGACAGGCTGGATTCTACATTCCGTGGACCGCTATGCACCTGCCACACACATACGGCTTCGGGCATGAAGTGCTCATGGAAGCCGCGCACCTTGAGGCGCGCCGGATTGATCAGGTCCTCGGCGCAACGCACCCGCTCGTCGCCGGGCCCGATGGATTCCAGCACGCGTCGGCGATACAGGGGTGCACACGTTTGCCAGTGATAAACGGCCACATGTGTCCATGTGTCGTCCCGCTCGATGGGGCGACCGACTTCCTTCAGGATCTGGCCGGCCTCGTCCATGTATTGCGCGCGGCCGTACACATAGTCGATGGACGGATCGTCCCGGAGGATGCGCACCTGTTTTTCGAGCTTGTCCGGCAGGAGTCGGTCATCGGAATCGAGATGTTGAATGAATTCGCCGGTTGCTTCGCGCAACCCGTGGTTGCGCGCCGCGGTCGTGCCGCGGTTGACCTGGTGCAGGTACCGGATGTCAAAACGCCCCGGCTCGGCATGGGTTTCGACGTAACGTTGAATGACTTCGCCCGTGTCGTCGGTGGACCCGTCATCCACGATGATCAATTCAATCGGGCGATAGGTCTGGTTACGCACGCTTTCCAGCGCGTCCACGATCATGCCGGCCCGGTTATAGGTCGGGACGATCACGCTGACCCGGTCGGGGCGGCCGAATTCTTTGTCATCGGTGTGATCCTGTTCCATCATTGCGCAATCGTCTGTTGGGCCACGAGTTTCTCGCCGTGTTCCACCAGGAGCCGGAACGAGCCGTTCTTGACCGCGTCGAGAAAAGCCGTCGTGCAGCCCGGCTTATAGCGGTCATGCACTTCAACGCAAAGGATGCCCGTTTGCCGGATCCACGATTCGGCATGCTCGAACACTTCCCGTTCGGCGCCTTCTATGTCGAGCTTGAGAATATCAATGAAATCCGTCTCCGCCAATGCCATCAGGTCGGGGACGGTGAAGGCCTGTACCCCCTCG
>SLGY01000019.1 GCA_007136425.1 Kiritimatiellia bacterium | reverse complement strand
TGGAATCCGGGCGACCCGGCGGGCTTGGCCCAGGATCAGCCCATCAACGTCAGTTGGGGTGAAATCCCAAGCGTGGAATTCGGATTGACGGACGAGTTGCCGGGTTATCACCGCTTCCGTTGGGACCCGATTCCGGGTGCGTCAAGTTACGAGGTCGCCATTATCAAGTACTCCGGTCCTTCACAAGCGATTACCCGTACGGTGGAGAATCGAAACTACTTCCACGAGGGTGATTATCAGTTTGCGGACGCGTTCGGATTAACATGGGGTATGGCGGAATGGTTCGTCTACAATGAGGACGGTTCCATTCATGCGACAGGCGGATTCGATGCGGATTACCCGTCCGATCTTTCTGCGCCGGTCATTCATGAGCCGGTGGGGAATGTGAAGTTTGCTCGGAACGACTTCGTCTGGAGCATGGATGAGGCTGCCGTCGAGGCGCACATTCAGATCCGTTCCGGATCGACCAGCGGCCCCATGGTGTTCGACGAAGTGGTCCCCGCGCCGCATCGCGGTCCGGACGGCAGGTATCGGCTCGACACCCCGCTTTATGCGGGCGATGCGCTGCTGCCGAACGGGACCTACTACTGGCGTGTTCAGGCCCGGAACCCACGGACGGAGAGTTCGTTCTCGCCCTATCGCGAGTTTACGGTAGACCTGACTCCGGGCGCAGGCGGCGTGCATAGCATTGCGGGAGAAATATCCTACTTCGGTCCCGCCCCGGCCACGAATATCGTTGTGCAGGCCTTCCGGTCGCCCGGCTTCAGCGGACGGCCCGATGCGCAGGTGACGCTGAACGCGCCGGGACCTTATACCCTCAAGGGGTTACATCCCGGAACCTATTATGTGCGTGCGTTCATCAATCAGAATCCGGCGAAACTCCAGTTTTGGGAATCATGGGGGTTCGTAAAAGACTACGAGTCCGGATCCGATTACGAGGTCAAACCTATCAGTGTGCCGGGTAATAAGACCGGGCAGCAACTGGTGATTCGCGACCGGGATACGAACAACAACGGCATTCCGGACGCATGGGAATTCGCGGAATTCGGTACGCTCGACGGAGCCAGTCAAGACGCGTGGAACAATTGGACCTCGTGGCAAATCGATTCGTCCGGTGACGGCATCAGTGACGGGCAGAAAGGGGCTCTGGGGCTCGATCCGGACCGTTTGGACACACACGGGGATGGCATTCCTGACGCCCTGCGAATCGTCCTTGGTATGGATCCCACAGACGCAAGTGAGATTCCGCCGCCGGCGGAGATGAATCTGTTCGTCGCTCCCAGCATAGTTCGGACCGCCGATTCAGATGTCATTACGTATCAGGCGAATCCGTTTATTGCCGAGATTCACACGAATGTGCGCGCGGTTGTGGCGGGATCGCCCAGCCTGTACCTGCCGTTCCAGCGGATACAGGGTAGCGCGGTGACCATTACGCCGCAGGATTGGCAAAACGTGGGTGAATGGGGGTACACCAATGTCGTGCCCGCGCACGAGATGATGATCTATCGGATTCAGTGGAGGATCGATTAGGATTAATTGACAAATTGAACAGGAAATCGTTGAATCAACATCGGCACACCGGTGCCGTCGTGACCAACGTCTATAACATGGAGAAGTATCGAATGAAGCGCGTAGTATTATTTTCGCTGATTCTGGGTGTGGCGGCGGTATTCGGTATCGGCTGTGACTGGACCTCCGGTGGAGGCGTGGAAAGCTGGAACGCGCGCTGGAATTGGGTCAATTTCAGCGGCGTGTACAGGAATCCGGGCGGATACCTCGTATCGGACTTTTCCAGCGCCGGGACGATCAATGAGACGGTGGGCAATACGTCTGGGGGCGCCGGCGGTGGCGAACCCGAGGGGGCTGCTTCCCGGGTGGAAAGTTTCGCGCACGACCCTAATGTGCCTTCTGCCACGCAGGATTTACGTTACACGCCTATTGTTCCAGGTTCAGTCAGTGTCTCCACATCCGGGGATATCAGCTTTACGGACGATGGTGATAGTAACCTGACTGGAAACCCTCGAGGCACCGGATCGATCGTTTATGATAGCGGTCGACTGACACTTAACTTTCAAGGGCCTGCAGTTACTCAGTACACCGTCTCGTATATCCAGCAAGCGCCCGGAGCTCCGGGCGTGCAAGGCTTTGCGTCTTCAGGCCGTGTGTCTCGCACTCCGGTAGTGCGTGGAAGCTTGACGCTGTCGGTGGGCGAAACATTCGTGTTGCGCGATAATGGGGAAGGCGGCCTTGCGGGGAGCGGTGTGACCGGCACGATTGATTACGACACGGGCGCATGGAGCATTGACTATGGCACATCCGTTGTTCCGCCCAACACGGCCATTACGGCGTCCTACCGAACGCAGGGCGGTACCGGCAAAGGAGGATCGGGTTCGTCCGTTCACACGTTTAACGTGGTCCAGGAAGGTGAGCAGTTAAGTATTACGGACAATAATGGCGCGGTATATTCGGGGAATCTGGGGAGCGTACGGGGCACCGGCGGATTCAGCGGCGACGGCGTGCCGCCCATCGGCGAGACGATCATCGCCCAATTCCGCGCCACAGGGGTCAGTTCGGGCGGAATGGAAGTGGAGATCGCGGGGAATTTTCAAGGGGTAGTAGGAGATGCCGGTGACGGACAATTCCTGTTGGCGACCCGCCAGATTATGGGGACTTGGGTGGAGTCAGGCGGTGTTACGGGCGATGTGCGAGGCGAATCATCGGCCGTGCGCGTAGACATAACTGATCCCACGACAGAGATTATATCTCCTGACGAACAGGCGGTCTCGCCGGACCTGATGCCTCCGGCAGAAGAGTAGAGGAATTCAAGCCCGTAGCCGCGCTGGCATGCCGCGCCGTAGTCCCTTTGGGACGAAGGCGGGTAATAGCCGGATGCATAGCCCAGTGGCCGTTCCTTCCACCGCCTTACGGCGGCGGCTACGATTCCGTGTAGCCGCGCTGGTAACAGCGTGGATGCGTTGCCCAGTGGCCGTTCCTGCCACCGCCTTACGGCGGCGGCTACGATTGCGTGTAGCCGCGCTGGCATGGCGCGCCGTAGTCCTTTTGGGGCGAAGGCGGGTAACAGCGTGGCGGCCTTGCCATTCAGCCCATGCGCGCTTCCACCCACGCCACCTTTTTCAGCGTGTCCGGCGGAATCGCAGACGGATCCGTCATCACGGCGCCGATGAGCGCCGTGCGCGCGGCCGAGGGGAACCCGTCGGGAAGTTGCCCGACGACGCCCTGCAGGATCGCTTGGGCAAAGGCCGTGTTGGCGCGGACATGACCAGATACCATTTCCGCTGTTACATGGCCTTCCTCGCGATGCCAGCAGTCATAATCCGTGATCAACGCCAGCGCCGCATAGGGCAGCTCCGCCTCGCGCGCCAGTCGGGCCTCGGGCAGGCTGGTCATACCGATGATCTCGAATCCTTGACGCCGATAGAATTCCGATTCCGCGCGGGTGGAGAAAGCGGGGCCCTCCATGTTCACATAGGTTCCCGCGCGATGCACCTTGCGGTCGCTGAAGGCATCGCTGGAGTCCCGTACCTGTGTGGCGATGTCGCCGAGCAGCTTGTGGAGGAAGGGGCATACCGGGTCTCCCAAAGAAACGTGCCCCGCAATCCCGCTCCCGAAAAAGGTGTGCTGGGGCGACGAACGTGTCCGGTCAAAGTACTGGTCGGGAATCAACACGTCCCGGGGGCGGATATTCTCGTGCAGACTGCCCACGGCGGTGACGGAAATGATCCCGTCCACCTGTAATTGCTTGAGCGCATGAATATTGGCGCGGTAATTGATCTCGGAGGGCAGTAAACGGTGGCCACGCCCGTGACGGGGAATAAAGAATACCTCTTTTCCGTCCAACGTTCCCTTCAGAATCTGGTCGGAAGGATTGCCCCACGGCGTCCGGACATCCATCCATTGCCCGTCCTTCAATGCGCCCCACTCGTATAGCCCGCTGCCGCCGATGATGCCGATGCTCATATCCTCGTCTCCCATTGATGCGCAGTCAGGGTATCGCAATGTGTGTCCGGTGACAATATAAGCCATGCGGCTACTAAACATCGAACATCCAACATCCAACCCTCAACGTTGAACGTTCCATGCTCGATGTTGGCGTTCTCTTCGGCGCACGCCGGAATAGGCATTGCAGTATCCCCGCGTTCGTCTTATATATGCGGTATGAACATTGTCGCCGTCATCCTGGGCGGGGGCGAAGGCTCCCGCTTGAATCCGCTCACACGTGATCGCGCGAAACCCGCCGTGCCGATCGCGGGAAAATATCGCCTGGTCGATATCCCCATCAGCAACTGCCTTAACGGGGGTATTCGCAAGATCTATCTGCTGACGCAATTCAACAGCGTGTCCCTGCACCAGCACGTGTCTTCCTCATACCACTTTGACGCGTTCGGTCAACGCGGGTTCGTGCGCATCCTGGCCGCTCAACAGACCCCGGACTCCCATGCCTGGTATAACGGCACGGCGGATGCGGTACGTCAGACCTTCCGCTATCTCATGGACGAACTGCCCGATCTGATCGTCATCCTGTCCGGCGACCAGTTGTATCGGATGAACTTCAATGAAGTGGTCGAGGAGCATCTGGACAAGAAAGCGGATGTCACCATTGCCACGAAACCGGTCGAACGCCGGGAGGCGGGCGACCTGGGCATATTGCAGGCGGACCAGGATATGCGGATCGAGAATTTCGTGGAAAAGCCGGGAGACGGGCCGGCTCTGGATCCGTTACGCGCGCCAATGGATGGCGAACGCTATCTGGCCAGCATGGGTATCTATTGTTTCAACGTCAGTGTCCTGAAGGACTTGCTGCTGAGCAACGACAAGAAGGATTTCGGGCGGGACATCATCCCTGAAGCCATCCAGCAGTATGACGTGTTCAGTTATATATTCGATGATTACTGGAAAGACATTGGAACCATCGGGAGTTTCTGGGAAGCCAATCTGGCGTTAACGGACCCGATTCCCGCCTTCAGTTTCTACGATGCGCAGGCGCCGATCTATACGCGCATGCGTTATCTGCCGCCCTCGAAGATCAACTGCTGTGATCTGAACCGGTGCCTTTTGTCCGAGGGTTCCATCATTTCGGGGCATCGCCTTCTTCATTCGACAGTCGGCATTCGCTCCGTTATCGGGGAGGGCAGTGTTATTGAGCATTCGATCGTCATGGGGGCGGACTATTACGACGCCCAGCTCCCGAATACGGATGAGCCCCCCTTGGGTGTCGGGCGGGACTGCTATATTTATAAGGCCATCATTGATAAGAACGTGCGCATTGGAGACGGCGCCTATATCTCGCCTGCGGGGAAGAAGGATGAGACGGTGACGGATCTATATTCCGTTCGAAACGGCGTCATTGTCATTCCGAAGAATACGGTCATTCCGCCGGGTACGCGGTTGTAGCGGCCGCGCGGTATGGAGGTCTTCGCACCCTATGGGTGCAGATTAAGGCGAAAGATTACGGCGAAAGACGCTATTCCTCAATCTTTCGCCTTCATCTTTTGCCCTAATGCGCGCCGTGGAAAGGCCGCATCGCCCAGTGGGTGCGAAACCCGCCCGGCCCCTGTCGCTCCGGCCGGAAGCAGTTGGAGCAGGCGTGGAGGTAACGAAGCGTCTGAAGCCTCCGATGT
>SLGY01000086.1 GCA_007136425.1 Kiritimatiellia bacterium | reverse complement strand
GCCATCGGGCGCGTATCTGAATCAAGCCGAATCGGAAATGCGGACGATGTTCGATCACGTTCTGGAACAGCTGGCGGTTGCCGGGCATGACATCCTGTTCCTTGATCTATTTCCGGATTGGGCCGAGCTTGTCGAAACGCATTATGATCTGATCGGCGCGGAAATGGCCGCGTTTCATGCGCCTTGGTATGAGGCGTATCGCGATCGCTACCGAGCGGGCAGCCGCGAATTGATTGAACGAGGACGGCGCGTGGATGCTGCGCGTCTGGAACAAACGCGCACGGGGCGGGAAGAGGTGCGCGAGCGTGTACATGCCCGGATGACGGAACATGGACTACATTGTCTGTTGACTCCTTCCGCGACCGCTCCCGCTCCGGAGGGCTTGGATTTCACCGGCAATCCGCGCATGAACTTGCCGTGGTCCTATAGCGGCTTGCCGACGGTTACGATCCCTGCAGGCCAATCCCGTAAAGGGCTCCCCATGGGTGTCCAATGGGTGGGACGATACGATGAAGACGAGCGCCTTGTGTCGATGCTTGAACGCATTGTTTAGTAGCCCGTTGAAAAGAACACGCGTTGGGTGTGCCATCCACCGCCTTACGGCGGCGGCTACGTCGGAAACAGCAATGTAGCCGCGCCCGTGAGGGCGTGGGCTGTGCGGCCATGAGTTTTCAACGGGCTCCTAGCTGCTGGTCGCGGGTGTCGTATATCGCAGGCCGATGATCAGTCCCGCAGCGGTGTCCGCCCCGGACGTGGCGCCGACGGTGAGGAGTTGTTCGAACGCGGATAAGACTTCGTTGCCGGACCCTTCGCATAGCGCGCGCGTGAATGCCTTGAAATGTTCGTAGAACCATCCTTTGTGCGCGGCACGAAGAAAGTGGTCGACGAGGATATTGTCGCTTCTGGCGGCGTCGAAGATGGCATCACGGTTTATTTGTTGTGCCGGACCCTCCAGCGCCAGGGCGTATAGGTAGCCGCAAATGAAGTCGTCGCCGGACGGCGTGAGCCCGTAGCCCAACCCCTTGAGCATGTGCGCGCCGTCGGCGGGGTCGCTGGTCAGGAGTAGGCGGACGCCTTCCTTGAGCCGATCGCGCAGCGCTTGTTGCGAGTCCGTTTCAAATTCCTGTTCCCGTTCGGGATCGAGCAGAAAGGCCAGACTGTGCGTAGGGCAGCGCGGGAGCAGGACCCGCACGTAATCGTCCACCTTGTCTGGAGAAGGGCGGGACTCAATGAAAAGTCGCGGATCATAGTCTTTGAGGCGGGCCCGGGCGATGGATTGCGTGCCGAACCGTATATGTTCCTCCGTCACTTCGAGGTAGGGCGGAGCGGGGTCAGGCAGGTCGGTCAGCACGATGTTGCCGGGGCCGGCGCCGATTTCGGGGCGGACGAGCGAGAGCAAAGAACCGTCGCGGCTCGTATAATTGAGGACCCGATCGAAGTTGGAATGCAACCGGTATATGCCGCTATGCATGGCGGACGGGATCACACGACGCGTTTCGTATAACTCGCTTTGTCTTCGCCCATGGCCAAGGGATTGGACAGGATAAGCTGGGTTGTGATGGCCCGGCGCAGCGCCCGCCGACCGTGTACCTCCGGTCGCGCCCGCGCTTCGCTTGTGGTATCGAGTCCGGTGATCGGGACCAGCGGCATGTTCATGCGCAAGTAATTGAGGTTGACCAGCAAGGTGCGCGGGTTAACGAACGCATTGATGGCTTCCGAGCGGGTCGACTCGCGTGTGGCATACGCCTTGACGGTGTCGAGGGCGCTTTCATCAATCCGGGTATCCATCTCGCCGAGGGCGTCGTCGTCCGATGACACCGCCGCGCGTGGGGCTTCTTCCGGTTGCTGAACGAGGTGCACAGGCGGAGGAGGCGGTTCGCGTCGGGGGGCCGGCCTACGATGGACGCGCGGACGCGCTCGCGGTTCGCGTTCTGGAGGCGCGTCTTCCTCCTCGGCCGGTTCCGCCCCGATCGTTTCGAGGAATTTGCGCATTTCGCCTTCAAACGATTGACCTGCGCGTTCCGGTTTCTGTTCATCCGGTTGTTCGGAGTCCTGGCTGGCGAGTTCGCGTTCGCGCGCGCGTTCCTTGAAGCGGGAGACGACCTGGGCCACCACCCAGAGGAAGGCGATGATCAGCCAGATGAAGGCTTCCCCGCCAATCCCGTCTTGCGCTATCAGTCGATCCCACATGGTATTCCCCGCTGTCACGGAGGGTTACGCCCGCATTGTATCGGGTCGCCCGGAGTCGCGCGGAAACGCAACCCTCCATGGTGCGGTTAATTCTTATTTACCCGAGCCTTTTTCCTCATCGCGCGACAGCGATTCGCGCATGGAAGTGTCGGCCAGGATGTTCTGCATGCGATAAAAGTCCATTACGCCGAGTTGACCTTCCTTGAAGGCCTGCGCGATAGCCAGCGGCACTTCGGCCTGTGCCTCGATGACCTTGGCTTGCATCTCCTGGACGCGGGCGCGCATTTCCTGTTCATACGCGATGGCCATGGCGCGCCGCCCCTCCGCTTCGGCCTGGCGCAGTTTCTTGTCGGCTTCCGCGCGTTCCGTCTCAAGCAGGGCGCCCACGTTGGCGACCTCGCGCGTTCCGCTTACGCCGGCGACGCTGACGTCTGCGATATCGATAGACACGATTTCAAAAGCCGTTTGTGCGTCCAAGCCGCGGCCCAACACGCGTTGACTGATATGGTCCGGATTTTCCAGCACGTCCTTGTAGGTGGGCGAGGAGCCGATGGCGCTGACGATACCTTGTCCGACGCGCGCAATAATCGTGTCTTCCGTCGCTCCGCCGACGAGACGTTCGAGGTTGGCGCGCACAGTGACGCGCGATTTGACGAGCAATCGGATACCGTCCTGCGCCACGGCGTCGAGCAGGGTATTGCCCTTGTTCGGGTCGGGGCAATCGATGACCTTGGGGTTGACGCTTGTCCGCACGGCTTCATAGACATCGCGCCCTGCGAGGTCAATGGCCGCGGCCTGTTGGAAGCTCAGTTCGATATTGGCTTTATCGGCGGCAATCAGCGCTTGTACGACGTTGATGACGTTGCCGCCCGCCAGGTAGTGGGCTTCCAGTTCGTTGGTGCTGAGTTGCAAGCCGGCTTTGACGAGTCGGATCCGGGCGTCCACCATGATTTTGGGCGGTACGCGGCGCAGTTTCATGGCGACCAGCGTGAATAGTGTGACCCGCGCGCCGGAGGTCAGTGCGCGAACCCAGGTTCCAAGAAACGAGAAGAAAATGCCGACAAGGATCAGGGCGGCAATGGCCAACAAGACCACGATGATAGTGAGCAATTGATCAATCATTTATTGACTCCTTTTGTGTTCATTAGAAAGCGCATCTCCCGGTTTTTCCGCCTTCGGCGTATGCACGCCCCGCAAGGGCGGCGGTTGCTGGCCGTACTGTACATCGCTTAAGCCAAGTATCAATCCTCCCAGCCCGATGCACATGATTATTATCGTGCCTACGGAGCCCACGATAGGTAGCCCGGCCAGAAAGTAAAGCAAAACGAGTCCCAGCGCGAGTGTGAACGCCACCCGCCCATAGGGTTGCGGCCCCCGGCGTTGCAGGAGCATGCCGCCGAAGGCCAGTGCCACGACGATTTTGGCGAGATAGAGCATCACGAGATAGGTCCCGGCCAGGAGCAAGCCCGCCGGGATTCCGACGATGGTTAGAAGCGCCAAGCCCGCCAGGACGGGCAACAGGAAAAGGGCCAGACTGCCGATGAGCGTGGTTTGCCAAAAAGTGTGGCGGATCCGGCGCACGGTCTGTCCGGTGTATCGGGGGAATATGGCGATGAATAGCAAGCCGGTTATCAAGGCGCCGACGAAAAGGATGAATTGGACAATCAGTCGTTGCCCGGCGCCCAGACCCGGCGCGCTGATTTCGCGGCGCTCGATTTGCCCCCCCACGTACACGCTTGGGTCCAATACCAGCTCGTGCGGAGCCGAATACGTGATGTTCCCGCCGATGCGCGTGCCGGGCAGGATACTTATATTTTCGGCCCGGACGTACAGGTCGCCGTCAATGTGACCGGTGAGAATGGCGCGTCGGGCCCAAACGGCCGCGCGACCGTGAACCCGGCCGTGCAGGAGGACGGTGGGCGCCATGAAGAGGGCGTCGCGCTGCACGGAGGCGGTTTCTTCGAATTTCAGGGCACGACCCGCCGCAGCCATGAGCGACGAATCGACCCGCCCCCGCATGTCCACCGTATGGCGTGCGGCCAGGCGCGCGCTTTCCGCCACATGACCGTGGAACAGGATATCTCTTGCGGCCAGCGACGCGTCTCGTTCAAATCGTCCGCCCAATTCGGCGGAGCCGCCCACGCCGAACAAGGCCTTTTCCATCGTGCCGTGCACGGTGATCTCGTCCGCCGCCAGCCACAGTTCGCGTTCTTGAACGGCTTCGGGATCCAGGACGTAGTGGGACGTTTGCAGAAATTCAAGGCCGGCAACGGCGGGCGAAGCGACCCAGAACGACAGGCCGCACATGAAGAGATAAAGAAAAAGGCGTCGGCAGGCGCTCCAACTCATGCCGCTTCCGATTCCTTTTCCGTAGTCGGCGGGGGAGCGACTTCGCGCACGGTAATGTGATTACCGGTGACGTGGACTACGCGCACCGACGCGCCGGAATCGATCCATTTCCCTTCGGCCAAGGCGTCGAGGCGTTTCCCATCGATCTTTACCAGCCCTGAAGGGCCGAGCGGTGATAGGGCGACGCCTTCCTTTCCGATCATTTCGCGGAGCGAGGTCCGGGCACTTGAATAGCCCGCGGTGTCGGTCGACAAGGTCAGGTTCTTGCCCAGCCGGGTTTTGGGTACCAACTGCATCCATAAAACGATCGAGATCCCGAGAAACACGAGGATGGACAGCGCGGCGAGCATGCCGCGTTGCGGTCCGAACGCGGCAAATCCGGCCGCCACCGCTGCCAGCAGCGCCATGCCGCCGATAATGCCCAGCACTCCGCCGGGGACAAAGATTTCCGCGCCCATCAAAAGCAGGCCGGCCAGCAGCAGGATGATGAATAGTTGGGTGGTGTCCATGAAGAATGGTTTATGCTTAATAGTTGATGGTTAATGGGGTGTCGCGTGTCGCGTGTCGAGATAATTAAGATTCCGGTTCCTTGTTCGGCGCTTCTGCTTCGGGCGCTTCGACGATGATGCGGTTGCCGTGCGTTTCGACCACGCGCACCGGTTTATCGGCATCAATATATTCTCCGCGCGTGATCACGTCGAGCCGTTGATCATCGATCAGGGCGCTGCCGGCGGGATAGAGCGGGGACAAGGTGACGCCTTCTCTGCCGACCAAGCGGCTCGTGTCTTTGGAGGAAGAATAGCCGGCGTCCCTTGTCGTGGCGTCTTCAAGGACCAAGCGATGAAAGATGGTGGTGCGCGGCAGGAGCCGGCCCAGTAATGCCGCGCCCACGGCGGCTCCCACAATGGCGGAAGACAGTTTCAGCAGCGGCATCTGCAATTCCGGCATGGACGGAATCCATGGATCGCCCGGGAACCGTTCCACCATGGCGTTGAGCAGCGCCCACAATACGAGCACCAGACCGGTCAACCCGATAACACCGAAACCAGGGAAGACAAAGACCTCGACCGCAATAAGAGCGACCCCCAGGACGAACAGCAG
>SLGY01000219.1 GCA_007136425.1 Kiritimatiellia bacterium | reverse complement strand
GTCGGCTCTTCATCACTCTCGTTTACCGTAACGCTGATTCTTATCCCTTTGCCTTTAATTGTCTCTTTGCGCCCTTTTACAGAGGAGCGCCATGCGATAAACAGCTTCTCCCGATGAGACTTCAGTTCGCGGATAAATTTGTTCGCCTGAGCGCTACCGAGCTCGTCAATCAGATTCCTGTCGATATCCAGCTTCAGAACATTAAAACGGTTAAGGTCGTTAACCAAACTCTCGATGGTATCAATCTGGTCCTGCGTGACGGGATTGGCGTCACGAGATGATCTCTCGGGCATTGCAACATCGTATTCGTACTCGATTTGAGGAAATGGACTTGCCTTAGAGCTCATGTATTTTCTCCGCTATCACCAACAGTTTTATTGGCCGTACTTCAGGCTGTCGACCGATGGTCGACGCCTATCACAAGTGGAGTGAGGGGACAAGTCTATAATTCATTGATAGTGAACTAGATTCGCGATGCGGGTCGCCATAGAATAGCTGTGAAGTAAGGGATATGCGGGCGGACGTTGGCGGTTGGTCGAATGGGTCGCATAACCCGTACTTCGGGGTGGCATAGTGACTACTTTGGAGGCGGAATATGCCGGCGGGTAATCCAGTGGAGTGTGATTGGCGGGCGGCGCTTGAGCGGGAGGTCCCAGTCTCCGCGAGGGCGCAATTTCTCTGTCCCCAGTTTTCTCGTAGCTCCCATTTTCAATGGGAGCAAATGCGCCGATTGAAAATCGGCGCTACGGATACTTGTCAACTGAAGGTAATGCGCAACACAACCGATTGACCACACGAGCACGCTGCTGTCGGCCCGGGCTGCTTACGCGTATTGTTTCGGCTCGATCCCGTGTTTCTTGATCTTGTAGCCGAGAATGCGTTGTGTGGCGCCGAGTGCGCGGGCGGCGGAGGCGATGTTGCCGCGCGACGATTTCAGTGCGTCGTTGATAATGTCGCGCTCGTACAGGTCCACGAGGCCTTTGAGCGTGCCCTTGGCCTGTGTGCCGCTGGCTTCGGCGGTTTGCAGGGTGGGGGGCAGGTGATGCGGGTGTATGACGTCGCCTTCGGCTACAAGGACCGATCGTTCGATGACATTTTCGAGTTCACGCACGTTACCGGGCCAATGATAACTCATGAGCATGTCGATTACGGCGCTGGACAAGCGTCGTATCTGGCGACCGCTGGCGTTGGCGTATTTGTTCAGGAAATGATCGGCGAGCAGGACGATGTCGGCTTTCCTTTTTCGCAGTGGCGGTACGTAGATGGGGAACACGTGAAGACGATAATAGAGGTCTTCCCGGAAAGCGCCTTCATTGACAAGCGCAAGGAGGTCTTTGTTCGTCGCGGTAATGACCCGGACATTGACCTGAATGGTCTTTGTTCCGCCGATGCGCTCGAATTCGCGTTCTTGAATGACGCGTAAGAGTTTAATCTGAATGCTGGGCGGAATATCGCCAATTTCATCAAGAAACAACGTCCCGCCGTGCGCCAGCTCGAATCGGCCTTTGCGTTCGCCCGTCGCCCCGGTAAACGCGCCCTTTTCATGGCCGAAAAGTTCGCTTTCAATGATCGTTTCCGGCAACGCCGCGCAATGGGCCTTGATGAATGGTTTGTCGGCCCGATCGCTGTTGTAATGGATGGCGTGCGCAACCAATTCCTTGCCCGTCCCGGTCTCGCCGTGGATCAGGACGGTGGCGGGCGTGCGTGAAACCTGGGCGATCTGGTCGTATACGATCTGCATCTCATGCGAGTTGCCTACGATGTTGGACGGGCGAAACCGGTCTTTCAGCTCCTCGCGCAAGCGCTCGTTTTCCGCAGCAAGCCGGTCCTGCTCTTCCTGCGCCGCGCGGCGCAGTTTGACCGCCTGCGCAATCATGGAGGCGATGATGGTCAGAATGCGCACGTCATCGTCGAGGTTGGCGTCTTCATCATAGAGCCGGTCAA
This sequence comes from Kiritimatiellia bacterium, assembly GCA_007136425.1. GTDB lineage: Bacteria > Verrucomicrobiota > Kiritimatiellia > SLAD01 > SLAD01 > SKZA01. The sequence continues at coordinate 3,706 of SLGY01000219.1, read as the reverse complement.
TGCTCAGGGCGCCGACCACTTCCTGGCCGACCTTGATGGGGACGCACACAAAAGAGGTGTCATGCCGTTTTCCGCGCATCGTGCGATCCAGAAATTCGGGCGATTCGCTGGTTTTAGGGATGATCATCGGTTGACCGTTGAGAATGACCTGCCCGGTGATGCCCTCACCGAGCTTGTACCTCCCGCGACTGGCTTGCTGCTCGGACAGGCCGTGGGCTTCTTCGATGAGGATGTCGCCCGTCTGCCGATTCAGCAGTGTCAGGGTGGTGTGCCGCATGTCGAGCTTTTCGGATATGGCTTCCAGCACGGGATTGACCACTTCGCGCAGGTCAAGGCTCTGGTCCAGCAGGCGGCTGATATTATAGAGCAGGCTCAACTCGGAAACCTGGCGCGCTTCGGCGCCGGACACTCGCGGGTCATTCTGTTTGCGCTTGTTCATGACGGTTCCGTTCCTTTCACCCGTTCGCGATAGGCGTTGGTGATGGGCATGCGCCGGTCGCGTCCGAAGGCTTTGGGCGTGATTTTAATCCCGGGTGCGCCCTGACGGCGCTTGTATTCGCTTAAATCGATCAGGCGGCTGACCTGGTTGACGATGGCCGGGTCAAACCCCTCCGCCGCAATCCGGTCCACGCCCTCGTCGCGTTCGACGTATCGTTCGATGATCGCGTCAAGCATGTCGTAGGGCGGGAGCGAATCCGTATCCCGCTGATCAGGCCGTAATTCCGCGCTCGGCGGACGTTCAAGCGTGGACGGCGGAATGACCGGTGTGTCGGACTGTTGATTGCGCCATGCGGCGAGGGAATAGACCAGGGTCTTGGGCACATCCTTGATCAACGAAAAACCGCCCACCATATCGCCGTACAAGGTGCAGTATCCGGTCGCCAACTCACTCTTATTGCCCGTGGTCAACACCAGCCAGCCGAACTTATTGGACAGGGCCATGATGATGTTACCGCGAATACGGGCTTGCAGGTTTTCCTCTGTAATGTCCGGCGGCATGCCTTCCCAGAAGGGGAGCAACTTGCTCAGGAACGTGCCGTGGATCTCGTCGATCGGTACGGTATGAAATTCGATGCCCAGATTCTTCGCCAACCGTTCGGCGTCGGTGAGCGTGGCATTGGACGTGATCCGCGAGGGCATAGTGATGCCCGCCACTCGGTCCGGTCCCAGCGTGTCCACGGCAATGGCCGCCACCAAAGCCGAATCAATGCCGCCGCTCAGGGCCACAACGGTTTTCCTGAATCCGTTCTTTTCCACATAGTCGCGCAGGCCGGTTTTCAATGCCGCATAGACTTCTGCATGGTCTTCCAGCAGGGGGGCGATGTTCGATGTGCCGGTCGCGCGTCTGCGACGCGGGTTGGGTTGGAAAGGCAGGTGTACGATACGTCGGATCGGCGGATCGGGTTCCTCGACGCGCGGGCCGCGCTCCGACACGGGTACCTCCGTCAATATCAAGTCCGCATCGAACTGGGGCCCCCTGGACAGCAGGCTGCCCTCGCGATCCATGACCAGGCTACCGCCGTCGAAAACCAGTTCGTCCTGGCCACCCACCATATTGCAATAGGCGAGGGGGCAATCGAGATGTTGGCCTGTTCGTCGCAGTACCTCCTCGCGCAATAGTCGTTTGCCGCGATGATAGGGCGAGGCGGAAAGGTTCACAAGGAGGTCCAGACCGGTATCCTTCAACAAAAATCCCGCTTCCTGATCGGGGTACCAAGAGTCTTCGCAGACATGAATGCCGATACGCATGGGGCCGGCTTGCAGGATCAACGGCATCCGGCCCGGCGCGAAGACCCGTTTCTCATCAAATACGCCGTAATTGGGCAGGACCATCTTTTCGTATGTGGCAACGATATGGCCGCCGTGATAAGCGACGGCCGCGTTGTATACCCGTTGATCTACCGATTGCGGTGCGCCAACGAGAACGATGCACTCTGCAGGCAATTCGGAAGCCAGCCGCCGAAGCTGCTCCCAGCAATGCGCAATGAAATGCTCTTTCAGCACCAAGTCCTCCGGGGGATACCCCGAAAGCGCCAATTCAGGGAACACAATGATCGACGCCCCCTGTTCGGCAGCCGTCTTCGCATACTCGCTGATCAGGCGGGCATTCGCATCAAGTGCCCCGACAGTAGAATTGATCTGTCCCAACGCAATAATTGGCTTCATAATGATACAAATTTGTAATTGATATATTTAAAAGATACAATATCGATTATTGTGTGGCAGTCAAATACGGTTTTGTGATTGAGAGTGAAAGATCGGATTCGGCGTGTCTGATCAGGAACGAGGGATTTCGTTTGAGAACGCTTTATTCGTCTTCGTCGTCTTCCTGCAGGACGTCGATAATCACGTCGACGGGTTCGGAGGCGGGTTCGTCGAAATCCGCGTCGGTATTCATGTATACGCTATCGATTTGCAGTGCGCCGGTTTCTCCGACGCCCTCGACATGAATGACCAGGCGGACCCAGGCGGTTTCATCCGGGGCTTGCGCCTGAATCTCCCGGCGTTCCCAGTCGCTTTCAATGCCGCGCAATCTGACGGTCTCGGTCTTGAGCAATTCGGTATGGTTCTCGCTGAAGAATTCCAATTTCATTTCCTGCAGGGCGGGTTCCCAATCCGGATCGGCCCAGAACCAAGCGGAGGCGCGATAGGTTTCGCCCGCTTCGGCGGAGGCCTCCTGCCAGATCCCACCGTAATCGCCCGCCTCCGCCCAGGTACCGCGCACGGTCATGATGTGCATGCCGTCGAACGAGCGCCAGTCTTCGCGTGACGCGTTCCCGTAAGCGTCGCCATGCGCGTCCGGTTCATCCATGGACCAGTACAACGCATTTCGGGAAGAGGACGGCGCCTCCTCCTCGAAGCTCCAATTGCGGATCATGTTCGCATGAAGCGGAGCCAGGCTGCAGAGCAAGAGGCCGACGGCAAGCAGACGAAGGGGTAGTTGCTGTGATATACTCATGAATGGGTCCCTGATATAGAATACTTATGTTTGCGTATGAGCCGGATTCTACCTGATTGTTTCGGAAGGACAAGAAGGGAAAAGGCGAGGGCAACGGGCTGATAGGCGCGGAGCAGGATGGTATCGCGACTTCCGGTCTGGCATTCCGCGCAAATGGGTGTTATGAATCGAACAGGACTCGCATGGAGGGATGGCTGAGCGGTCGAAAGCACCGGTCTTGAAAACCGGCGAACCGAAAGGTTCCGTGGGTTCGAATCCCACTCCCTCCGCCACTTGGGGTATACTCCGGGCACATGGTTAACACATTGGCATACTCGCCTAAACAGGAGGTGCCGTATGCCGCCTTGAAATGTGCGGACTTGGTCGACGGTCGTGATCCGTCATGAAGATTGGATGCCGATCGCCGGTTCGGCGACGACAAGACCTTTGCAGAACTATCAAAAATATATCAAGATTCATCAATTTGATAGATAAATCGCGTTATACCTTCTATCCATTAATTCTCAATACGTATCAACCTGATAATCAGGCTTGACTTTTATATCAATATTATTCAAATTGATAAAAAGGATTGAGCCATGAAGTTGCCGCAGAAGCCGCCTGATTTTGAGACGTTATTCGATTCACTTCTCAAGGGTGGGCGTTTGCCCGCTGTAATGGCCCGGGCTGGCCGGAATCAAAACGATGCGCACTATTATCACTGGGATGAGTTGCGGCGACGGCCCGTTGAGCCCGGAATGAGTCATG
>SLGY01000116.1 GCA_007136425.1 Kiritimatiellia bacterium | reverse complement strand
TGTACGGCGACGGCGGCGCGTATGCGAGTTTGAGTGAAAAGGTGATGACCCGCGCCACGACGCACGCGTCCGGGCCGTATGATGTCCCGCATGTGACGGTGGATTGCTATGCGATGTATACCAACAACACGCCGTCGGGCGCGTTTCGCGGGTTCGGCGTAACGCAGAGCTGTTTTGCCGTAGAGAGCAACATGGACCTGGTAGCCGAAGAGTTGGGCATGGACCCGTTCGAGTTCCGGCGGATCAACGCGCTGGATGTGGGATCAACGACCTGCACGGGCCAGGTGATGCGCGAGAGCGTCGGGTTGAAGGAGTGTCTCGACTGGCTGGAAAAGGATATGCGCGCGCATCACGAAGAGCTGGGCGAGGAATTCCAATGGTCCTGGGTCAAAGACAATAAGCGTTATGCCTGGGGCTTGGCCCTCGGATACAAGAACACCGGACTGGGGGGCGGCGCGCCCGACAAGGCCGAAGCGATTGTCGAGGCATGGACCGACAGCGACGGCGAAGCGGTCGCTGAAGTGCGGACGTCCTCCGCCGAGATGGGGCAGGGCCTGCCCGCCGTGCTTGCGGCATGTGCTGCGGAAGAGCTGGCCATGCCGTATAACCGGGTGCGGGTATTGCTGGGCGATACGGATCATTGTCCTGATGGCGGGCCGACCACGGCCAGTCGTCAGACCTATGTCAGCGGCAACGCCGCGCGGCACGCCGCCAAGCAGTTGCGCAAGATTCTCGCGGAAGCGGCGGCCAACAAGTTGGGCCATTCGCCCGGGGAACTGGAATTCAAGAACGGCGCCATTATCTGTAACGGTTCCAAAGCGTCCATGGCCGATGCCATTCGCTGGGCGCAGGAAGCGGGGCTCGAAACGAAGGTGAGCCACGAGTACTGGGCGCCGAAGACGCAACCCCTCGGTACTGGCGGGGATATGCATGTGGCCTTCGGTTTCGGCGGGCAAGCGGCTCTTGTTGAGATTGATGACGATACGGCCGAAATCAAGGTGCTCAAGATCTGCGGCGCGCACGATGTCGGACGGGCGATCAATCCGCTGACGTTGGAAGGCCAGATTGAAGGCGGTATTATCATGTGTCTCGGCAACACCCTGACCGAACACTACATCATGGATCAAGGCGATCCGTGGACCGATGTGATGGCCCGATACAAGATGCCGAGTATCAAGCATACGCCGAAGATGGTTTCGCGCATCGTGGAACACCAAACTGCGGACGGCCCGTATGGGGCGAAAGGGATCGGGGAGTTGTCCAGCATCCCGACAAGCCCGGCCATCACCAACGCCATTTACAACGCGGTGGGCGTTCGTGCGTACAGTCTGCCGGTGGATCAGGATTCTCTCTTACTGGCCATGAAGGCCGGCGAGAAGGATGTGTACATGGGATGGGGCGATTTCGAGACGGTGCCTAAAGTGCCCGATCGAAAAACGATTGATGTTTTTGCGGGCGCGTAATCAACGGATCATTTTCCGGTACCGCTCCATCAATCGCAACATCTCCTCGCGTATCGCGAACAGTTCTTCGCGAAACGGCGTAAGCGTTGAGCGCAACGAATCGTTCATGCGCGTAATGTCATCCAGTCGATGGATCGCTTCGTTGAAGTGGGAGAGCGCCCGTTTGAGTTGCGCTACGATCATTCCCGCCATGTAGGCGATTTCCCGGTCATAGCCGAGACTGTTCAATGCGCCCGCCAGTTTGGCGGACAACATGTGGGCGGCAAACGACAGAACCTGCAAGGATTCGGCGTTAGCATCGCACTGGTCCGCGTCCTCCGCGCCAAGATCGCGAACCAGGCGATGCAGGCGAATCGACATCTCGAACGCCCGATGCGCCAAGGGATGACGGATATCACCGTCGTCCGCCCGGATCCAATCGACGCCTTCCGTTTCGGGATTTGGCGTTAATTCCGGATATGTTTCCTCGTCGTGCTCCTCGGGCGTGTCGTCGTACACGCCGCGTTCATCGGCGTCCAGCATGTCTTCGATATGATCCCAACCCATTTCCCGGGCGATAATGCGTTCCTGGTCCGGGTGATCCTTGTATTGCTCGAGCAAGCGCCCGTATTTCTCTGTGCGTTCGTCGGACTCTTTTAGCGTTTTTTCCCATTCATATTCGTCCATTGGCGTCCAGGAATCTTCATCGTCGGTCTCGTCGCGCATTGATTCGGCACCGTCGGCGAGGTGTTCCATGAAGTGCGTCATGCCGCCGGTCACCATTTGCCGGCGGGTTTCCTCCAGTTCGTCGGTCAAGTGCCATAACGCGTCGCCGTGAATGGAAAGTGTGTATCGGACGGCTTCAATGACAACCCGCCCGTTCTGCTCGGAGAACCATTCAATATACAGGACATTGGCGGTTTGCGCCTTATCCGGATCATACGGCGGGTCGCCATGCAGCGCTTTGCGCGACGCGGTAATATCGCCGGCTGTTCCGTTCTGCACGGTCGAGAGTCCGTCCGTATGCGCTTCGGGCAATGGTTCGGGGTTCTCGAACGACAACATGCGTCCGGCCAGATCGGCCATCGGATAGCCGTTCAAGTCGAGGCGCAGAGGGTCTTTGCGGCCCCGCAACCAGATTTCGCCCGTGATCTTCCCTTTTACCGAGGCGTCCAGCCAACCCCGCTCCACACAATCCCCGATTCGAAAAGCCATACCTCTAACTCCTTCACCCGCAACCTACAAAAGGGCGGCTTGTGTTTCAATAATAGAACGAGCGAGCGCAGAATGGCCGGGATGCGTTGACGGAAGTGAGAACGTCGGCTATGATGGCCTGTTTATTTGAAAGGACACTTATGAAGATCATTGAAACCATTAACCGGGATGTACTCCGAAAGGCCGTGGACAAGGCACGAGAGCGTGGCGTCATACTTCCCACCTTCGAACAGCAACGAGATCCTTCCAAGATCCCGGCGCCGATAGTGGAGAAACTTAAAGACATTGGTTTATGGGATATCAATCCGCTGAACCTGTTCCGGATCACGTGGAAGAATGAACCCACTCCGCACGGGGGCGGTTTCGGCGAAGGTACGTGGCTGGAGTTTCCTTCCTCGTTAACTGGCGTGGAAGCGCGGATTGTCGGCTTGCAAGGGAAATGGTTCCCGACCGGCGCCCATAAGGTGGGGGCGGCGTACGGTTGTCTGGTGCCGCGTTTGGTGTCGGGCAACTTTGATCCGACCGCGCAGAAGGCCGTCTGGCCGTCCACGGGGAACTATTGCCGGGGCGGCGCGTACGATTGCGCCCTGCTTGGTTGCCCCGCCGTGGCCATATTGCCGGAAGGCATGAGCCGCGAACGTTTCGAATGGTTGAAGGAAATTGGTACGGACGAGATTATTCCGACGCCGGGCACGGAATCGAACGTCAAGGAGATTTATGACAAGTGTTGGGAACTGCGCCGGGAACGCGGCGACCAGGTCGTGATTTTCAATCAGTTCGAAGAGTTCGGCAACTCGGTCTGGCACTACAACATGACCGGCGGTGTGGTTCAGGAGATCTACGAGAATCACTACAAGACCGAACGCAGCCGGCTTTCCGGATGGATCAGTGCTACGGGCTCGGCCGGCACGATAGCCGCGGGCGATTATTTGCGCACGTTGCATCCCGGGATGCGCGTGGTGGCCGCGGAAGCCCTGCAATGCCCGACGCTATACCAGTTCGGTTTCGGCGCCCATCGCATCGAGGGCATCGGCGACAAGCATGTGCCCTGGGTTCACAATGTGCGCAACACGGATATGGTCGCCGCCATTGACGACGAACAGACGATGCAATTGATGCGGTTGTTCAACGAGCCTGCGGGGCGGGAATATCTGGTCTCCCGCGGTGTGCCGGAAGAGACCGTGCAGTATCTGGATCGTGCCGGCATATCCTGCATCTGCAATATCGTGGCGGCTATCAAAACCGCGAAGTATTACGAGATGGATTCGCGGGATGTCATTTTCCTTCCGTTGACCGATTCGATGGAATTATATGCGTCGCGCATGGACGAAATGGCGGAGGAGCACGGTCCATACAACGAGATGACGGCGGCCGTTCACTTTGAGCGTTATCTGCTGGGCGCGGAAATCAATCATGTGCGGGAATTGACCTATGCCGACCGCAAGGCCCTGCACAACTTCAAGTACTTTACCTGGGTCGAACAGCAGGGCAGGGATTCGGACGAGCTGAACCGGCTCTGGGACGAAGATTTCTGGACGGAACTGTTTTCCCAGGAACAGGTTCGGGAATGGGATCAGCTCATCAATGAATTCAACGACGCGACCGGCTTATTGAAGTCGCTTTAAGTGATTGCCCGTCGGGGGCACGGGACAGAGAGCGGGCGATGCAGAATTGCACGAAAGCAAAGAGCTGAGCATAACAAGAAAGAGAGGAAGAATATGGCAAACGATTATTTGAAGTCGGCGCAGGATGTCGAACAGGAACTCACACAATTTTTGAGGGACATCGTTGCGATTCCTTCGCTCAGCGGTGAGGAAGGCGACGTGGCCCAGCGCATTAAGCAGGAAATGGAAAGGCTGGGTTATGACGAGGTCACGATAGATCCTCAGGGCAATGTCATCGGGCGTATCGGAAACGGGCCCCGGATCATTGCCTTGGACGGTCACATCGATACGGTGGACATTGGCGAAATTGATAATTGGAACACTGATCCGTACGATCCGGTGCTGAAAGATGGTGTGATCTACGGTCGCGGCACGACGGACATGAAGGGCGGCGTGGCCTCGTCTATTTATGCCGGCGCGATTCTCAAGCAAAAAGGGTTTCCGAAGGATGCGACCCTGTATGTTACGGCTACCGTGCAGGAAGAGGATTGCGACGGGTTATGTTGGCAATATATCTACAAGGAAGACAAGATCGAACCCGATGTGGTCGTTATCACCGAACCGACCAGCTTGCGGATTTATCGCGGTCATCGCGGCCGGATGGAAATGGAATTGTCGACCAGCGGCGTATCCTGTCACGGATCCGCGCCGGAACGCGGGGAGAACGCCATCTACAAGATGGCCGATATCATCAAGGACATCGAACAGTTGAATGAGCGGCTGCAACCGCAGCCGCCTCTGGAGAAGGGCACGATCACAATTAGTCATATCCGGTCCAACTCGCCCAGTCTTTGTGCGGTGGCGGACGGTTGCACCATACATCTGGACCGACGTCTGACGATTGGCGAGACGGAAGAGACGTCGGTGCAGGAACTGCTCGACTTGCCGTCCGTCAAGAAGGCCGGCGCGAAGGTCAAGGTGCTGGAGTATGACACGCCGAGCTATACCGGCTTGGTTTATCCGGTCAAGAAGTACTATCCCACGTGGGAGACGCCGGAGGGCGAACGCCCGGTCCAGAAGGCGGTCGAGGCTTATCGGGAGACGTTTTCGTCCGAACCGGAAGTGGGGCATTGGACGTTCAGCACCAATGGGGTTTCGACGGCGGGAATGTTCAATATCCCGACGATCGGATTTGGACCCGGCCACGAGAAGTTCGCCCACGCACCGAACGAGGAAGTGGAAGTAGAGCACTTGGTACGCGCCGCCGCCTTTTACGCCGGTTTCGTGGACGAGTTTGCGAAGAGCTGATCGACAGCCGTTGAAATAATTCCTGCCGCCGCCCGCACTCCCTGCTAGCCCCTCCGCCGCATCCCACACTTTGCAAAGTGTGGGATGGCGGAGGGGCGCGGGCAGGAGGGCAATGTCGCTGAGCGGCGAGGGAGGAGTTATGTTTGGGCCTGTTGCATGACGAGCTTCATCAGTGTCTTGGACATGGCGTCCTTCCGGGATGTGCGCCGGTACGAGCCCTTTCGCTTGTCATGGAATACATAGCCGCGTGCGATCAGCTTCTTTACGTGTCTCATTAATGCACTGCGCGATATGCCTGTTCGCGTCATCAGCTCTGTCGCAGTGCATTCGTCCGTAGCAAGGCGCTGCATGATCTGAATGCGTCGCCAGTGTGTAAAGGCTGTAAGGTGGCTGAACAGATCGTCGGGCGTAGCCTTTTCTTTCTCGATGGCATACCTCAGCGCGTTCAAGAGTCTTGCGCTCTCATGCAGGGTTGGGTTGGGCGTTGCGGAGTAGGAAACAAATCTGCCCGAGCGGGAAGCGCGTATCAGTCCGCGGGCGTTCAGGTGCCGAAGATATTGCGAGGCCACCGCTTCCGATAAACCCAGGGCGCCGGCGACTTGGGAAACGTCTTGAGGACTGAGGCGAATGAGTTCGGCCAGAATCTCAAGTCGGCACTTATTCGCCAAGGATCGACACGTGCGCCACAGAGTGGGCAGCAGGATTGGGGGCTGTGAATCAGTCATGTGTATCCCTTCTTATTCCTCATAATTTCACAAGGGGCACAGTCCGTTACTCCCGCCTCTAATCCAAGGCCTCAAAGGCTATGCCACACTTTGCAAAGTGTGGCATGGGGGCGCGCCTCCATAAGGCCTGCCGTGCCCTCTTTATTTCGTGTTCCGTATGTTGCGAACTTGGTGTTGAATTCATTACGCTTCAAACAAGAGGCGGATTAGGCGGCGCCAGCGTGCTTCTTGTCCCACCTACGCACCGCCCATTTCTCGCCTTCAATCAGAAAATACGATGACAAGGTGACCAGTACCAAGATGAACCATTGCCCTCCGGTCAAGGGGCGGGTTTCAAAAAGATTCTGTAACCAGGGGGCATAGGTGAACAGTAATTGCCCAAGCAGTACGGTCAGCATGGCTAAAATGGCAATGCGGTTTCCAGTCCAGGTTTCAATAGTCAGGCCCGACCCTTTCACGGAACGCACGTTCATCAAGTAGAATATCTCGAACATGACGAGTGTGTTGACGGCCAAGGTGCGTGCCTCCATCTCGTCGAGGCCGACCGCCTTGCCCCATAAAAATAGACCGAAGGTGCCGATACAACGCGTGATGCTGACAAAGGCGATACGCCAGATAAACAGCCCCGTTAACAGTGGTTGATCCGGATTGCGCGGCGGCTGGCGCATGATCCCTTTCTCTGGAGGATCGAAGGCCAAAGCGACCGCTAGCGTTACCGCCGTAATCATGTTGACCCATAACACTTGTACGGGGGTGATGGGCAGCGTCATGCCCGCAAAGATGGCGGCGATGATGGTAAGCGCCTGTCCTCCGTTGGTGGGTAGTAGAAAGAGAATGGCCTTGCGCAGATTGGCGTACACCGTGCGGCCTTCCTCAATCGAATGTACGATGGAAGCGAAGTTGTCGTCGGCCAATACCATTTCCGAAGCTTCTTTAGAAACCTCGGTGCCCTTGATGCCCATGGCCACGCCGACATTGGCGCTTTTGAGCGCGGGGGCATCGTTGACTCCGTCTCCGGTCATGGCCACCACCTCGCCGTGCTCCTGTAACGCCTTGACAAGACGCAATTTATGCTCAGGGCTGACGCGCGCAAAGACGTCGGTATGCCGTACCGCCTCGGTCAGTTCGGTGTCGGCCATGGCTTCTATTTCCCGGCCGGTGATCACGGTCGTGCCGTCGCCAATGCCCATTTGCGCGCCGATCGCAGACGCCGTGAGGGCGTGATCGCCCGTTAACATTTTGACGCGGATACCAGCGGCTTTGCATTCTTTTACCGCCTCAATGGCTTCGTCACGGGGAGGATCATAGATCCCGATGACTCCGAGTAAGGTGGCGCACCCATCGAACAGGGCGGGTTCAAGTTTGGTCGTGTCCGCATCCACCTCGACTTCCGCCAAGGCAAGGACGCGCGTGCCGGCAGAAGCAAGCGCTTCGTAATGACCGTTCCAGTCTTCGGCGTGCAGGGGGCGATCACCTTCGCGCGTGCGTTCCATGGCACACATATCGATCAGCACTTCGGGCGCGCCTTTGAGGAAAATGACGTGCCGGCCATCAGGCGACCGGTTCAACGTGGCCATATAACGATTTTTGGCATCAAATGGAATGGCGTCCAGTTGGGACCATGCCGCGCGTTCCTGTTTGTCGTTCAAGCCGGCCTTGCGCGCGAATACGATCAGGGCGCCTTCCATGGGATCGCCAAGCACCTGCCATAACGCGTCTTCTTCGTCCCTGACCACATCGCTTTCGTTGCAAAGCAGGCCGGTCCGGGCGCATTCAATCAGGGCCGCATGATTCTCAGGCTGAAACGGCGTTTTGTCGCCGGTAAGCCGAATAGTCCCGTCCGGTTCATAGCCTTGTCCGTCGATGAGGTAGCGGTCTGCCCCCGTGCGTAGAAGTTTGACCATCATCTCGTTGCGGGTCAGCGTGCCTGTTTTGTCGGAACAGATCGTGGTAATGGCGCCGAGCGTATCGACGGCGGGCAGACGCCGGATGATGGCGTTGCGGCCGGCCATGCGTTGCACCCCGAGCGCCAGCGTAATGGTCATGATGGCGGGAAGCCCCTCGGGGATGGCCGCCACGGCGAGCGCAACAGCGGCCAGGAACATGTCCACATACGCCTCGTCCCATGCAAATACGCCGACCATGAACGTCAGGATGGCGATAGCCACAATGGCGCCGGCGAGCACGCGCCCAAAGGCGGCAATCTGTCGCGTCAGCGGCGTGGCAATTTCCGTGGTCTGTTCCACCAACTCGCTGATTCGTCCGATTTGTGTGTCGCCGCCCGTCGCGACCACGATTCCCCGGCCCGATCCCGAGGTGAGGAAGGTGCCCGCGTAGGCCATGCAATAGCGGTCGCCCAATGGCGTGTCCGCTTCCTGCGGGTCGATGCCCTTGCGTGCGGGCGCGGATTCGCCGGTAAGCATCGCTTCGTCGATGGCCAGCTCGCTGGCATGGATCAAGCGGAGATCGGCGGGGACTTTGTCGCCGGAATGCAGTATCACTTTATCGCCCGGTACCAGTTCCTCCGCGGGCACGCGAACCTGTTCGCCGTCCCGTTGCACCATGGACTCAAGCGACACCATCTTGGCGATGGCTTCCAATGCGCGTTCCGCCTTGCCTTCCTGGACAAAGCCGATGATCGTGTTAACGAGCACCACGCCGAGAATGACCCACGTATCCAGCCAATGGCCCAGCAGGGCGGTGACGAGGGCTGCCACCAGCAGGAGGTAGATCAGAATATTGTGGAACAGCAGCAGAAAACGCAGCAACGGTCCGCGACGCTTGGGAGCAATCAATTTGTTCGGACCAAGCCGGGCCAGGCGTTCTTCCGCCTCGGCTTGAGATAGACCGTCGCGGTCGGTTTCCAGGGTCTTGTACGCGTCCGGCACGCTCAGGTGGTGCCAGTCGATCGCTCGTAACTCATCGCGGTTCATCGCTGCTCCCGTCATTCACCCCGGTATGCGAGGCACGATAACAGAACGAGTTTCGGGCGACAAGTTTGTTCGGCGCCACCATTGAACGTTCAACGTTTAATGGTGAATGCCGGTCGTGTTCCTGCTCGTAATGCCCGCGGGGCTGGTTCTCGCGAGATGCCCGGGCTTTATTCGACCTCGACGTTGGCGCCTTCACCGAAAATCTGTCGATGCCATTTCATGAAGGCCTCGGCGGCCGCTTCCGCGGACATGACCGGAATCCCGCCCCGCTTTCGGATGCGCTCGGCCGACTCGGGATCGAACACGCGAATGATCAGGGGCGGGCCGTCCCGGCCGAGGCGTTGCATGACATTCTCCGCGTCGCTTACACGTCGCATCGACGAGATAATGAGCCGTGCACGGTCAGCATGCACCACATCCAACACGCGCGCGTCTGATCCATCACCGTAGACTGCAGGAATACCCTGATTACGAAGATCCTGCACGACGACGGGGTCGTCGTTGACGATCACAACTTCGTGGCCGGCCTTCTTCAGCGCCTTGAACACGACGGAACCGCCTTTGCCGTAGCCCAGCATGACGATATGTCCTCGCAGCTTTTCCGCACCGTCGGGTTTGCGCGGCGCCGTGCTCGGCAAGAGATGCATCAGACGCCACGTGGCCCGATCCGTGGCGATAAGCGGGGTGACCGTCATGGTCACCACCGTGACGAGCGCGATCACATTGAAGACCTCGGCGGGGATCTGGCCGATCAACAGCCCTTGGAGCACTACGACCAGGGAAAACTCGCTGGTCATGGCCAATAGTAAGCCGCTTTCAATGGAGGAGCGCGCGGCCAAACCCATTCGAATTCCGACGAAGGTTACGATCAGCGGAGTACATACCAGGATGAACAACGCCAACGCGCCCGCCAAGGCCCATTCCTGCGCCGAGGGGATTTCGATGAGTCCGCCGAGCACGATGAAAAACAACGCCATGAAGAACGCCGTGACGGAACTGATCAGTCCGCGCGCGACGCTATTGACCGGGAAGGACGACAAGGACACGCCGGCGAGGAAGGCGCCCGTGATAATGGGTAGATTCATGAAGTGCGCAAGTCCCATGAACGCGAACAGAACGACGAGAATAGTTAAGCCAAGCGTTTCCTGGTCGAGTTTCATGCGCAACACGATATGCGGCATGATCCAGCGCAGTCCGGCATAACTCAACACGAGCAACGCGGCCAATCCGCCGGCGCCGCGCGCCATCGACAAGCCGCCTTCCGGGAGCCGCGTCAGGATCACAATCATGAGAATGATGAGCAGATCCTGAATCAGCAGAATGCCCGTGAGGATGCGGCCGAACGGTTCAAACATCTGCTGCCGGGACTTCAGCAATCGCACAATGATCAGCGTGGAACTCGTGCTGATCGCCAGGCCGATGTAGAGCGCGGACAGCCAACCGGTTCCCAGCAAACGCGCCAGCAGCGCTCCGCCGACGCCGACGAAGAAGAATTGGGCCAGGCCCACGAGAAGCACCATGCGCTGGTGTTCGCCGAACCGTTTCGGGTTTAGTTCCATACCCGCACCGAACACCAGCACGGCCAACCCGATATCCAATGCCGAGCGCGCCACCTCCTCGTCCAGACCGAGTCCGGCATGGCGGATGCCCATGCCCGCCAGTAACAGCAAGGGGATGCGCGGGATATGCAGTACCCGTCGGACGCCGAACGCCGCTGCGGCAACCAACAATAGCAGGGCGACATCGATCATGACGGAAGCACCCCCATCTTCCGCAATTCCTCATTCTGATTCTTCAGGCCTTCTACACGCGGATACATCAAATAGTCCACGCCCAGGTCAACCAGGTCGTCAATGACGGACAGGTCGAAGGCGTGCATGGCGCAAGGAATCCCGCGCGACTGGCATTGATGAGCCAGGAGATGATTCGTGTCTTCAATCTGCAGCGCGGACACGAGCAAGGCGACATGGTCGATCCCTGCTTCGTCGAGGACCGATTGGAACTCCACGTTTCCGAGCATCGTTTCGCATTTCAGGCCTTCCAATTTGGCCGGGTCGATGTCGATGGCCAGTGTGGGGTTGCCCGCGTCATGTAGGCGTTTGGCGATGGCGCGACCCAGCGCGTTCATGCCCACCACGATGATGTGGTCGCGTCGTACTCTGGGCGGGGTGTCCTCCTTGGGGTCCTTATCCCCCGCGCGAAACGGCTGCAGCAATTTCCATCTACGGCACCAACCGTACAGTTGGTCGCTGTACAGAATCATGTAGGACGATATGCCGATGGTAATGATTCCAACCAATGCGGTGATCCCGAGAATCGAATCGTCGATCAGACCCGTAGCCACGCCCATCGCGGCGAAGATGAAGGAAAACTCGCTGATCTGTGCGACGGTGACGCTGGTTTTGAACGCCGTCTTCTCGCTGTAGCCCATGCGCGATATGATGATCATGAAGATGAAGGGATTGCCGATCAGGACGAACAACGCCAGCGCGAGCGCTGAGCCGAGGTGTGCGCCGACCGGGCCGAATTCCATGCGGATACCGAGCGAGACGAAGAAGACCGCGATAAAGAAATTCATCAGGGGATGCACGCGGCGTCGCAGATCGTCGCTGAACCGAAATTGCGCGAGGCTGATCCCGGCCAGAAACGCGCCGATTTCCACGGACAGATTCATTGCATACGCTGAGCCGACCACGAGGAAACACCAGCACAAACTCCAGATGAGCAGCATCTCCGGTTGGCGCGCCGCCCAGCCGAACGGTTTGGGCAGGATATAACGCGACGCGAGCAGCATTGCCGCGAGCAGCACGAACATGCCCCCGAACGACCAGGCCAGACCGCGTGTCAGTTCCGGGACGGACAATTCTTCGCCGTGCCCCAATCCGGCCAGGAAGGTCAGGGCGATTATCACCACCAGGTCCTGTACAAGGAATATCCCGACCGCAATGCGACCGTATAGCGAGTTCAATTCCTTCTTTTGATCGAGGAGTTTGACGACCACGACCGTGCTGCTGAAGGTCAGTCCTATCGCCAGAAAGACGGATTCCATCATGGTGAAGCCGATAAGGATACAGACCACGTAGCCAATCACGGCGGTGAACACCACCTGGCCGATCCCGGCCACCAAGGCGACGGGGCCCACGTCCCGGATCTTTGCGAGGCTTAATTCAAGTCCGACAAGAAATAGCAGCAGGGCGATCCCGACCTCGGATATCAGTTCCAAAGAATCCGTAAAGGAAAGCAATCCGGTCAGTGGCCCCAGAAAGAGGCCGGCCAGGATATACGCCACAATCGAGGGCATTCGTATCTTGGCGGCGATCCCGACAAACAGGACTCCTGCCACAAGAATCAGGCCCAGGTCATGAAGATAATCGTCATACGGCATTCCAATTCCTCGGTAGCTGCTTTTCGCGCATGTGGCGCGAGTATAGATTGATTGAGGGGTATGAAGGAACACATTTCATATGAAAACTCCGCACCAAGAGACGAATCGCACGTTTTCCAACGATTGGAAAACGACGTCTGAATCAGTTCCAACGATTGGAAGATTCCGCGTTGGGGTTGGGCAGTTGCGTGCGCCGCCGCTGTTCGTTGCGCAGGAGGTTGTGCATGGCGCGGGTGACTTCGCGCCGCATTTGTTCGTCGGGCGGGAGAGGGGGCATTTGCGAGGATTCGTTTTTCCACCAGGCCGCTGCTCGTGAGAGCAGGCCGAGCCGGGTACGGCGGAGGATATCGAGTTCGTGCCGGATACGCGGCAGATTCAGCGGCGGCCGTCGACGCGTCCCGATGCGCAGTGCCTCGGCGTACTCCTTTGCGGCGTGCCGGTAGTTTTTGCGAAGGATCTGGCATCGTCCGAGATAATAATGCGCGAGGATATTGAGCGGCGCCAGGGCGGCATAGCGCCGGAAGAGGTCGGCGGCCATGGCGATATCGCCATTATAGAAGCAGGTCTTTGCTTCGCGGAAGAGGCAAAAGCGTTCCGTGCGTTCGAGATCGAGCATGAGCGTCTGCAAGCTGGTATTGTGGGGGATCGTGTTCCCGACAATCATTTCCTCAAGGATGTCGTCCGCGAAGGTGTCAAGGATGGCGTGTTCGTGTTTATACGCATAAACCGATGCGGACGTCCCTGCGGCGGCGGGATCACGAGCGGCCCGGCGCGCGTCGTAGGCGGCGCGGGTGAGCGGGTCGGAGAGGACGTTAAAGGCTTCGACAAGCTGTTTGAAGGCTTCCGCTTTAGCCGGATTCCCGGAGAAACGATCCGGGTGACAAGCCATGGCCTGCCGGTAATAGGCTTTCTTCAGTTCGGGGAATCGGCAGTGCGGTTGAACGCCGAGGATGTGGTAGTAATCCGCCATGCGCGGCATGGGAGAGGGGGTCAGTAATTCTCACAGAAGGGGCAGATAAAGCGCTGATTCTTGGTCAGTTCCTGAATGCGCCGCACGGTGTCCGCGTTGAGGTCGAGGAATTTGACCCAGACCCGATAGTGTTTGTCTCCGTTCATCGGTTCACAGCATTGAACGACCAGCCCGGTGCACTGCACGTCTTCGCTGTTTCCTTCGCTATCCGGGATGGTGAATCGGCATTCGAGCAGCTCGCACTCGGCTACGGCGGAATGGGTATATAACTGGACGCCCAGCGGGCAGAACTGGAAGGTTTCCGGCTGCTCGATGGCTTCGTGATCGCCCAGATAGACATAGACATTGTCTTCCGCTTTGAATGCGATGTGATCGGATGTGTTGCTGCGCGAGATCACTCTGTTTTGTCCCTGTGTCTGTTTCGATAGCGGGCTATCGTTGACGTACGATTCACACTACCGCTCGCGACGGGTTTGTCAACCTCCGCAATCATTTACCTGCGCAACATACATGCGGCCCGGGGACAATGCAAACGGTCAGCGCATTTTACGGAGGAGCAGCAGCCCGATGATGAAGAAAACGATGTTGGGCAGCCAGACCGAGAGCCACGGGACGATGGCTTGTTTCTTGCCCAGCGCCATCCCGAAGTTGATGAGGACATAGAAGGAGAAGAAGAGGCCGAGCGCAAGCGCGATGCCGCGAAAGGCGCCTTTGCGTCCGGTATGCGCGCCGATGGGCAGTCCCAGCAGGGTCACGATCAGGCAGGTCCACGGCATGGCGAGCCGGTAATGCAGGTTCACCTCATGAATGGCCAATGTGTCGCGGGACACATGTTGATGCGCACGAATGAATTCCAGCAGTTCTCGTGATGAGAGGAATTCGGGGTCTTTGATTACATTGATGAAGTCATTGGGCGTTTCCGTGAGGTCCGTCATTTCCCTGCGTGGCGCCGTTACGGGGCGACCGAGGGGATAGCCGTCTTCGTCATACTGTTGAGCGGTCACTTCCACGAACCACCAGCGCCCGTCCAGCCAGCGCGCCGATCGCGCGAGGATGCGGGATGCGTCCGTTCCGTCTTCGCGCTGCTGGATGACTTCTACGCGCCGCATATCAAAGGTTTGGCGGTTGAATTCGCCGATCATCCACACCCGGTTTTCAGCGGCGTTGCGATAGGGGAGGTTTTCAGTGATATGAAAGGATATCTCGTCCTCATGTTGTTCCGCGCGAATGAACTGGTCCGTCCAATAGGCGGATTGCGGCGCGATGGCTTCATTGATTACGCCGACTGCAAGGCTGGCGGCAAGGCCCACCCCGATAATCGGCGCAACGAGGCGGTACAGACTGACCCCGCTCGCTCGCATGGCGGTCAGCTCGTTGTTGCGCGTCAATTGCGACAGGCTGTAGAGAATCGCCAGGAGTAGGGAGATGGGGACGATAAATATCAGGACGGAGGGAATCAGGTACACATAGAACTGGATGATCTGTAGAAAGGGCGTCTCCGCCTCGATAAAGTCCGATAGATTACTGAAGAGATCGAAGATGATGAACAACATCAGAAAGGCCAGCAGGCAGTAAATGAGCGGGACGATGACGTTGCTCAGGATATATTTGTCGATCAGCTTCATGCGTGAAGAAGGTAGCGTGCGTCGGGGGTAAAAACAAGTAAAGGCGCCTCGTCAGGAGTCGGCAAGATCGTAGTACCCGCGATCGGCCTTGACGAAGAGGGGGGACGCGTTGAGCAGCTTGAGAATGTACCCGCTTCCTCTGCGGGAAGCGGGTTTGAGTCGTTCATTGAACCGTGCGGCGAGTGCGCGGTAATGAATCGGGCGTTGGACTTCTTCCGCGAGTTCGCGCAGGAACACCTCGCTGGCGCCGGCCGGCAGAAAGTAGCGGCCGTCCCGGACGGCGGCTACCTGTTCCGTATGATCGAGGAGCTTCCCGAGCGCGGCGCTCGTCCATGATGCGGCGGGACCGTTCAACGCGCGGAGCACTTCGCCGCATGGCACGGGGCGGCCCTGTTGTTCCAGCTGATCGAGGGCCGCTGCTTTGACGCGCTGTAATAGCTCTGCGGGAAAGGTGCTGAAGAGGCCGCGATATTCGGCGTACGCTTCCGGGTTCAGGTCGTGCAACAGAAGCAGGATGGAGCATGGATTATAGCCCGACAACCAGGATTGCCCTTCCAAATCGCGCGCATCATCGCACGAGGCCACTTTGTCCCGGGAGTTGATGAAGGCGGTCAAGTACAGCTGGAAGGGCTGAAGACAACAGGCGGCCAGCCGGCTTTCTAGGTTGGAGCGTGCGATCTTTTCAACCTGCCGGATACGCTCGCGGGTAAGTTGCAGCTCGTTTCCGATTTCCTGCAGGGTCATGAAGTTGCGGGACGCCTGATAGTCCGTCCGGAGCAGGCCGTATCGGCGCGCCAGTATGTCCATTTCTTCGCCGTCCAGGAAAAGGTCGAAGACCTCTTGAATGGTGATAAAGACCAGCGTCCCGTCTTCCATACGCCGGCATAGATCAAAGAACCGCTCGATATCGCGGACGGAAATGCGGCCGATAGCCCGTAAGGAGATCAACTCTTCGTTGTCTTTCTGTCGGAGCTGACCGACGGTTTGGATCCCGGCCAGCCGGGCGCCGTTGACGACGCGCGTGGGAAGCCCGGATCCCCGAACGGGCCAGGAATCGATCCGCTCCCGGGCAATGCGTTCCACTTTAAACATAATAGCCCTCGTGCATGATGGCTTCTCTAATGAGTAAGGCAAATATAGCAAAATATGTCAAGAAATACTGTTGAAATTTTTTTTCCGCGTGCTTAATCGCGTGCGGAATCCGCCGTGCGCGGCGGCGAAAAAGGGGGAAATGAGCGATTGACCGGGTCGGGGGCTTTGTGTAGTGTGCGGTCTCATGTTCCGGCCGGCCGCGAGAGTGGGAACGGTTTGGCGGCATGAATTTGGAAGCACAAGGGCCACGCAAGGCGCAGAACCCGTAGAAACTCAAGCAGGAGAGGTATATATGTCAGTCAAAGTAGGAATCAATGGATTCGGCCGAATCGGACGGTTGGCGTTTCGAGCCGCCATGGAGAATCAGGATGTGGAAATCACGGGCATCAATGATCCGTTCATTGATCTTGATTACATGGTGTATATGCTCAAGTACGATACCGTGCACGGTACGTTTAAGGGGACGGCGGAGGTGAAGGATGGCAACCTCCTCGTGAACGGCAAGTCGATCCGTGTTTTCGGGGAAATGGACCCGGCCGAGATCGCCTGGTCGGAGTGCGGCGCGGAATACATCATTGAATCCGCCGGCGTATTTACGACGACCGATAAAGCGGGAGCCCATTTCAAGGGCGGTGCGAAGAAAGTGGTGATCTCCGCGCCTTCCTCGGATGCGCCCATGTTCGTTATGGGCGTAAATCATGAGACTTACAAGAGCGATATGAACGTCGTATCGAACGCCTCCTGTACCACGAACTGCCTGGCGCCGCTGGCCAAGGTCGTCCATGACAAGTGGGGAATCGTCGAAGGTCTGATGACGACGGTACATGCGATGACCGCCACACAGAAGACCGTGGACGGTCCGTCCAAGAAAGATTGGCGCGGTGGTCGCGCGGCGGCCCACAACATCATTCCGTCCAGCACGGGCGCGGCCAAGGCGGTAGGCAAGGTCATTCCGGACCTCAATGGCAAGCTCACGGGGATGGCGTTCCGTATACCGACGATCAATGTGTCGGTGGTGGATCTGACCTGTCGTCTGGACAAGCCGGCGAAATATGACGAAATCAAGGCGGCGATGAAGGCGGCGGCTGAAGGGCCCATGCAGGGCATTGTGAAATACACGGAAGATCTCGTGGTTTCTTCCGACTTTATCGGCGAATCGTGCACCTCGGTGTTTGACGCGGGGGCGGGCATTGCCCTGAACGATAACTTCGTCAAGTTGGTGGCTTGGTACGACAACGAGTGGGGCTATTCTTGCAAGTTGCTGGACCTCGTCAATCACATGGCGAAGGTCGACGCGGGCTGAGCCTGCATTGATGACCGGTGTGGGATTGCCTCGAGACTGTGCGAACACATACGGCGTTAGTAATTTGGAGTGCGCCGCTCTGCGGCGCTTTGGATCGGCGGGTTCTGACGCGTCGCTGGTCCAAAGCGGGGCGAAGCCCCGCACTCCAAAGCGCTTCGCGCGGAGGAAGAACGAGGACGTCGGGCTGGATCATCTATTAGGGCCGGGCGCGTTAAGAGCATTGGAAGAAGGTTGAGAATATGAACAAACTGACCATTCGCGATCTGGAATTGAAGGACAAACGCGTATTGATGCGCGTGGATTTCAATGTGCCGCTCGAAAACGGGCAAGTCTCCGATGATACGCGTATCCGCGCGGCGCTGCCCACGATCGAGCATGCCCTTCAGGGGGGCGCGCGGGCCGTCGTATTGATGAGTCATTTGGGTCGACCGAAAGGCAAGCCGAATCCGCAATTCAGCTTGAAGCCGGTTGCCGATCATCTCGCCACGCTGATTGACGCGCCGGTGGAGTTTGCTTCGGACTGCGTTGGCGAGGCCGTCAAGGCGCAGGCGGATGCGTTGAAGCCCGGCTCGATTCTCCTGCTTGAGAACGTACGCTTCTACCCGGAAGAAGAGGGCAAGGCGGCATTAGCCGATGACGCGACGGACGAACAGAAGGCCGCTGCCAAGGCGGACATAAAAGCGAAGCAGAAGGCGTTTGCCGAGCAGCTCGCGCAGCTGGGCGATGTATATGTCAACGACGCCTTCGGCGCCGCGCACCGGTCGCATGCATCGACGGCGGTAGTTACCCGCTTTTTCGAGCGAAATGCCGCCGGGCTGTTGATGGAGAAGGAAATCGCCTATCTGGGCAAGGCGATGGCCGATCCGGAGCGCCCGTTTGTCGCGATTCTCGGCGGGGCCAAAATCAGCGGGAAGATCGATGTGATCATGAGCCTGCTCGGCAAGGTGAACTTTCTTTTGATCGGCGGCGGTATGACCTACACGTTTTTCGCCGCCAAAGGGATCCCCGTCGGCAAGTCTCTGGTGGAAGAAGACAAGATCGATCTCGCGCGCGATATCATTGAGAAAGCGAAAGCGGCGGGCATTCATTTGCACTTGCCGGTGGATCATGTGATTGCCGATGCGTTCAGCGCGGACGCTCAAACGGAAGTCGTTGGTGAAGAAGGCATCAAGGACGGATGGATGGCGCTGGATATCGGCCCGAAAACCGTGGAATTATACTCGGCGGTGATTGCCGAGGCGAAGACGGTGGTCTGGAACGGGCCCATGGGTTGTTTTGAAATGGAGCCGTTCGCCGGTGGCACGCTGGATGTGGCCAAGGCGGTGGCGGCGGCCGATTGTGTGAGCATAATCGGCGGCGGCGACAGCGTTAGTGCGGTGAACCGTTCGGGGTTGGCCGATAAGATGTCGCACATCAGCACCGGGGGCGGCGCGAGCCTCGAATTCCTGGAAGGCAAGGAGTTGCCCGGCGTGGCCGCATTAACCGATAAATAGAATGGACGGATGGATTGATGGACGGGTGGAAGTTTGTAAGAACAGGAACCGTACCACTTGCAACCGACCCTTTGTCCAACCCCACAGTGAGCATGT
>SLGY01000134.1 GCA_007136425.1 Kiritimatiellia bacterium | reverse complement strand
CTCTATCGTTCAGGGCTCAACGTTAAACAGGCTGTTGAGCGTATGAAGGCGGAATTTCCCGACGGACCGGCCGCCGAATTATGGCAATTCGCCGAATCATCTCAACGCGGCATCTGCGCTCCCAGCCGAACGAAGGATGGGGAAGACTAAAGCGTCCCATGCACCACCGCGGATTCTTGAACCACGGATTACACAGCGCGGCATGGCCACAAGCAAAGAAAGAAACCACGGATTACACAGATATAAAAGGGGTTCAACAAATCACTGCGGCAGATTCCTGTGGCATGGCCTGTTCCTTCGCGGCCTTTGCGAGGTTCTGCTCAACTCTTCTATCCGTGAACATCCGCGTAATCCGTGGTTCCTCTTTTCCTGGATCGCCGACAGCCTGGTGTCCTCTCAACTTCAGCCTTGCAAACCGCTGCACGAAGGGTATTTTCTCTCTAAATCTTAATTATAGAAAATGATCTTCAGGGCAAGGTGATCCCGGTCTCGCATGAAAGCGGGTATCGGGAAATTCCTGACCGGCGGTGACAGCCCGCGACTCCTCTTCAACGCCAAATCGGAAGGGGACTGATACGATCAGCCGATGACGGCGATGCGTAGCCGACAGTACAGTCTGGATGGAAGAAGATCCTGCGCCCCGGGTGTAGACTGTCCTGAAGATGTATTGCGTCTTCAGGATTTTTTATGAAGGAACAGGAACAACAGGGGACAGAGAAGGGAACTGTTTTCGCGCCCATACCGGAGGTGCTGGACGCCGTCCGGAACGGGGACCTGGTCATTGTGACCGACGACGAGCATCGCGAGAACGAGGGCGATCTGATTTGCGCAGCGGAACGGGTTACGGCGGCGCACATCAACTTCATGGCGCGTTACGGTCGCGGACTCGTTTGCGTAGCGCTCGACGGGGAGCGTCTGGAAGCACTGGACATTCGGCCGGCGCGAAAACGAGGCAAGCGGGATCATTTCAATACGGCGTTCATGGAGTCGGTCGACGCCCGGGAAGGTGTTACCACCGGAATCAGCGCCCCTGATCGCGCGCATACCATTCGACTGCTCGTTGATGAGCAGACGGAACCGGCCGATCTGGTCAGTCCCGGTCATGTATTTCCTTTGCGAGCCGAGATGGGCGGCGTGTTGGACCGGCCCGGCCATACCGAAGCAGCCGTGGACCTGGCCCGTCTTGCCGGATTGAAACGGGCGGGCGTGATTTGTGAAATTATCCGTGACGACGGTCATATGGCGCGTCTGCCCGATCTCATGACCTTCGCCCGTGATCATGCATTGAAGATCACCTCCGTGGCCGACCTGGTTCAATGGCGCAAACAGCATGCGGAAGCCTTGCAGGAAGCGTGAGCGATCAGAAATAGAGCGACGCGATGGACATCAAGAAAGGCATAACCGACAATTTCGATACGAGTGACACCGCGCAGGACGGCATCCGCCAGATTGCAGGGAAGCTCGACGCGGCTCCGTTCACTTTCGGGCTGGTGATCAGCCGCTTCAATCCGGAGCTGACCAATGCGCTTTCCGACGCGGCGGTGTCCTGTCTGCAACACTATGGTGCGCGTCCGGACCAAATCACCCGGGTCCGGGTACCGGGCGCCTTCGAAATTCCGACGGTTCTTGAGATGCTCGCGGCGGACGGTACATACCACGCCTTGATAGCGCTCGGCGCCGTGATCCAAGGGGAAACGCCGCACGCCGGTTTCATCAACGCGGAAGTCAACCGTGCCCTGTGCGACATTGCGCGTGCTTATCGCGTCCCGGTTATTGACGGGGTGGTCATGACCCATAACATGGAACAGGCGATGGCGCGTTGCACGACGGGCGAGCAGAGCCGGGGCTGGTACGCTGCGAAGGCCGCCATCGAAATGGCGCATGTCACCACTCTCTTGAAAGGGTAACCATCATGGGTATTCGCCGTCAGGCCCGTGAATGGGCGCTCCAGTTTCTCTTCCAGCGGGACTACAACGAGGAGGAACTGTCCGAGCAACTTGAGATGTTTTGGAGGGGCAAGAAACCGGCGCCGCGGGCACAATCGTTCACGGAAGAACTGATCCATGGCGTGGAACGGCACCGGAAGAAACTGGACGAGCTGATCTCCAAATATGCGGAACATTGGGACGTAAAACGGATGGGCGGCGTGGATAGAAACGCCATGCGCATTGCGCTTTACGAAATGCTAAATTGTCCCGACATCCCGCCCGTTGTTTCCATTGACGAGGCGGTCGAGATCGCCAAGATGTACAGCAGTTATGAGTCGGGCAAATTTGTGAACGGCGTACTGGATCGGGCGTTGCGTGACGTGCAACGTCCGGCCCGCACGTCGGGAGGGACATAGACACGATGGTGACGTGGATCGATGCGCTGAGTAAAACGCGCAATAAATTGAGCGGCGCGCTGGCCAAGGTGTTTCGGAAATCGGACGGATTGGACGACGACACGTTGGAGGAACTGGAAGACACGTTGCTTGGCGCCGATGTGTCCATGTCTCTGGTCATGGAATGGACCGAAGCCCTGCAAAAGGGGTATCGCGGCTTGCAGGTATCGCATCGCGAGATCGTGCACGACCTGTTGGTGGGCGCGTTGGGCGAGCCGGTCGCCTTCGAATGGCCCGAGGAACCGCGCCCCTACACCGTGTTGATTGTCGGCGTCAATGGGACCGGCAAGACGACCACCGCCGCCAAACTCGCCCATCACGCCCGAAAAGCCCGCTTAAAGCCGTTATTGGCCGCCACAGACACCTTTCGGGCGGCGGGCGCGGATCAACTCCGCGTCTGGGCGGAGCGGGTGAACTGCGACGTGGTGGCCGGACAACAAGGCGCGGACGCAGCGGCTGTGGCGTATGACGCGGTTGACGCCGCCATGGCGCGGAACAGCGACGCGGTGATCATTGATACCGCGGGTCGTATGCATACGAAACAACCCTTAATGAATGAGCTGGGCAAAGTGCGGCGTGCGATAAAGTCCCGCCTGGAACGCGAACCCGACGAGACCTGGATCGTCCTGGACGCCGGGATGGGGCAGAACGCCATCATTCAGGCGCGACAATTTCATGAGATGGCGCCCGTCACGGGAGTCGTTGTAACGAAGCTGGACGGCTCTTCCAAGGCCGGCTTCGTATTCTCCGTCGTCAAGGAACTGGGCGTACCCGTGCGTTTCGCCGGATTGGGGGAGGGGCTGGATGATTTGGCCGTGTTCGATCCCTCAGCGTTTGTGGACGCCCTGTTGGGTTCCAAGCAGGAAGAAACAGTTCAGAGTGGTAAGGGTCGATAATTATACTCCAAATCCTTTACGAGTATATAGACGATGAACGACACACACACACACTGGATGGCCCGCGCCCTCAGCCTCGCCCGAAAAGGCGAAGGGCTTACCCGGCCGAACCCTCCAGTCGGAGCGGTTGTCGTCCGAAAGGGGGAGATCGTCGGTGAAGGCTGGCACCGAAAGGCGGGCGGTCCCCATGCGGAAGTGATTGCGCTCGATAAGGCGGGCGCGAAGGCGCGCGGGGCGACGCTCTATGTCACGCTTGAACCCTGTTCCACCTCCGGGCGCACCCCGCCTTGCACGCAACGAATTCGTGAAAGCGGCGTTGCGCGTGTCGTTGTCGCGACGAGGGATCCCAACCCGAAACATGCCGGACGCGGCATACGCCTGCTACGGCGCGCGGGGATCGATGTCACAATAAACGTGTGCCGTGCAGAAGGGGAATCACTCATCGAACCGTTCGCGCGTTGGATCACGGAAAAGCGCCCGTTCGTTACCTTGAAGTTAGGCATAACCATGGACGGCAAGATAGCCGATCGACGCGGGCATTCGCGTTGGATCACCGGCCCGCAGGCGCGCCGGGAAGTTCAGGCGCTGCGTCGCCGTGCGGATGCGGTCATGGTGGGCGCGGGGACCGTGATATCGGATAATCCGTCGCTGTGGCCTCGCCCGGCGAAGGGGCGCCAACCGTTACGCGTCATTGTGGACGGGAAAGGGCGTGCGCCGGCCTCGGCTCAGGTGTTCACCGACGAGCACGCCGCGCACACTGTCTGGGCGGTGAATAGGAGCGCCATCGGTAAGCGCAAACCGCGCCAGACCGCGCACGGCGCGCAGGTATGGAAAATACCCGCGTCCCGTTCGGCGGGAGCGCGGTCATTACTCAAGCAGTTGGCTCGGGAAGGGATTTTGCATGTGCTGTGCGAAGGCGGAGGCGAACTGGCTGAATCGCTTATTCGCGCTGGTTGCGTCGATGAATATGTCTTCTTCCTCTCGCCGAAGATCATGGGCGGACGCGAGTCCCGCCCCGCCGTCGGCGGGAAAGGCTGGCTCATGGCGGATGTGCCTGAACTGAAAATCATTGAAATCCGGCCGGAAGGCAAAGATATACTCATCCGTGCGCGAACGGTTCAGGGACGATAAATTACTAGAAGAAAGACGATATCTATGTTCACCGGACTGATCCAAAATAAAGGTACTATTCGCACACTCAGCAAAGACGGGGGATCAGGGTCGCTCGTCATTGAGGCGGGAGGCTGGGATCGCCCCGTTCAGATCGGTGAAAGCATCGCCGTGCAGGGCGTCTGTCTCACCGTCACTCGAATCGACAGCGACCGCTTGACCTTCGACGTCCTCGGAGAAACCTTTCAGTGCACGAACCTGGGCGACAAGGTGGAGGGCGCTCCGCTGAACCTCGAACGCGCGTTGCGCGAAGGCGATCCGTTGGGGGGGCACATGGTCCAGGGCCACGTGGACGGGGTGGGGAAGGTCCGCGAAATCAAACCTGTTGGCCGTGATTACATTGTTCGTATTGCGTGTGACGAATCCATTCTCCGGTACATCGTCTATAAAGGATCCATTGCCGTGGACGGCATCAGCCTCACCGTCGCCGAGGTGGACGAAGAAAGTTTCTCGGTGCATATCATTCCGCATACATGGGACGTCACGACGTTCGGCGAAATGAGTGTGGGCGATGCCGTCAATCTCGAAGCCGATCCGCTGGCCAAATACGTTGAGAAAGCCCTGCAGACCGGACAGCCCGTCTCGCCCATTCGATGGGACGACGTTCGCCGGGGTGGTTACGATCGGCTTAACAGAGATTGAGCAAGAGCTCATGATGAAGGAGGTTTGTTGATGTCCAAAACGCTGATTATCGGAGCCGGTGGTGTCGGCCATGTTGTGGCGAACAAGTGCGCGTCCGTTCCGGATGTATTTACCGATCTATTGCTTGCCAGTCGTACGAAGTCGAAGTGCGATGCGATCGCAAAAGACGTGAAAGCGCGACAGGGCGTTGACATCGGCACAGCCCGGATCGATGCGGATCAGGTGCCCGAGTTGGTTCGGCTCATGCAGGACTTCAAGCCGGACCTGGTGATTCATGTCGCCCTGCCGTATCAGGATCTGACCATCATGGACGCCTGTCTGGAAGCGGGAGTCCATTATTTGGATACGGCGAATTATGAGCCGGTCGACGAGGCAAAGTTCGAATATTCCTGGCAATGGGCGTATCGCGATCGTTTCGAGGAGGCGGGCCTCATGGCGCTGCTCGGAAGCGGTTTCGATCCCGGCGTGACGGGTGTGTTCACCGCACACGCACAGAAACATCACTTCGATGAGATGCGGTATCTGGATATTGTGGATTGTAATGCGGGGGATCACAGCGCGGCTTTTGCGACCAATTTCAATCCGGAAATCAATATCCGCGAAATCACGCAAAAAGGACGCTATTGGGAGGACGGCCGCTGGCACGAAGTCGAACCGTTGTCGGCACACAAACCGATTTCGTATCCGGGAATCGGGCCGCGCGAATCGTATCTGCTGTATCACGAGGAACTGGAATCGCTCGCGAAGAACTTTCCCAGCCTGCGACGTGCCCGGTTCTGGATGACTTTCTCCGAGGAATACATCCGGCATCTGGATGTTTTGCAGCGGGTCGGGATGACCCGGATTGATCCGGTTCGCTACGAGGGAGTGGATATCGTGCCGTTACAATTCCTTAAAGCCGTCCTGCCCGCTCCGGCCTCCCTGGCGGAAAACTATACGGGCCAGACATCGATCGGGTGCCAGATCAAGGGAGTCAAGGACGGGCGGGACAAGACGCTGTACGTGTACAACAACTGCGATCATGCGAAGACCTATGAGGAAGTCGGCGCGCAGGCGGTGTCGTATACCACAGGCGTGCCCGCCATGATCGGGGCGAAGCTGATGTTGACCGGGGCATGGAAGAAACCGGGTGTTTATAATGTGGAGGAGTTCGATCCCGACCCGTTCATGGCGGACCTGAACCGGCACGGTTTGCCGTGGCACGAAGAGGTGGATGTGCCGTTGCCCCATGAGTACGACTGAATTCGTCACGTGACCGTGCAAGGATGAATGCGGATTATGCCAATGTGCCGTCGCCCTGTTTCGTGCTGGAGGAAGCGCGACTACGGGAGAACTTGACTTTGCTGGGCCGGGTTCAGGACGAGTCCGGCGCGAAAGTGATCCTTGCGCTGAAAGGGTTTGCGCTGTTCAACACCTTTCCGCTTATTCGCGCCCGGTTGCCCGGCTGCACGGTCAGTTCGCCGCATGAACTGCGACTGGCCCGTGAGGAATTCGGCGGGGAAATACATGCTTGTGCGCCGGTTTATCGCGACGAGGAGATGGACGAGTATCTCGCGAGCGTGTCGCATATCTCGTTCAATTCGTTGTCCCAATGGTCACGCTTCAAGAGTCGCGTTAACGCCCGGGTCGGACGCGTGAGTCCGGGTATCCGCGTGAACCCGGAACATTCGGAAGTGGGTACCGCCTTGTACGATCCCGCCCGGCCCGGTTCCCGGCTGGGCGTGACCGCGGACGAATTGGATGGGCGATTGCCCGACGGGATGGAAGGGCTGCATTTCCATACGTTATGCGAATGTGGCGCCGACGCCCTCGCGCGGACCTGGACCAAAGTCGAGGAACGCTTCGGCCCGGCGTTGCAACAGGCCAAATGGTTGAACTTGGGCGGGGGGCACCTGATCACGCGCGAAGGATACGACGTGGATGGGCTGATTGACCTGATTCGTGATATTCGCGCGCGGTACGATGTCGAGGTGTTTCTCGAACCCGGCGCGGCGGTGGTCTGGCGCACCGGCGTGCTGGTCAGTTCCGTACTCGACCGGATCGAGCGGCGCGGGGTGCGCACTTTGATGTTGGATGTCTCCTTCGCAGCGCATATGCCCGATTGCCTGGAGATGCCGTACAAACCCGAGGTGCGCGGTGCGCGTGACCCGGCGCCGGACGAGACCGGCTGGCGTCTCGGCGGAACGACGTGCCTGGCGGGCGATGAATTGGGCGCGTACGTCTTTGAGCAGGACCCCGATATCGGTGCGCGCATCGTGTTTGAAGATATGATGCATTATACCGTGGTCAAGACGACGCTATTCAACGGCGTGCCGCATCCGTCGCTGGGCCTCTTGCGCGCGGATGGAACCTTCGAGCTGCTGCGCCAATTCGGATACGAGGATTATCGGAATCGGCTCGGCGGAAATCCTCTTGGCTCGTAATTCCCGCATACAAGCATTGATTTTCCCGGCACGCTCAATCATGATAGGACGTAATCAGCCAAGGTCATGATGATATGCGTCATTGCACTATAATCTGTCTGGCGTTGCTCTTCATTGCAACCGCCGCGCGCGCGGGCGAAGAGGTGCGCGTGATCGGGAATCGGGTCAACTTGCGCGCCAAACCCGATTTGCGCTCGGAAGTGGTCGGCCAGGTCAATCGCGGCGATCGTCTCACGGTCGCGTCGAAGTCGGATGAGTGGGTCGAGGTGGAGCCGCCGCCGTCCATTGAATTCTGGGTACACCGCGATTTCATTGACGATGGGGAAGTCGCGCCGCCCCGTCTCAATGTCCGGGCGGGCGCGGGAATCAACTATTCGGTGGTAACCGTGTTGGAGCGCGGGACGCGTGTACAGCCACGCGACGAGTTCGCGGAATGGCTGAGCATTGATCCGCCGTCCGGCGCGACGATCTGGATCGCTCGCGAATTTGTGGAATTGATTGAACCGCCTCCGCCACGTCCGGTTACCCCCCCCGAACGCCGCCCCGCCCCCGAACCCGTGCTCGAACCGGAGCCCGAACCGGAACCTGAACCGGAACCCGAGCCGGAACCGGTGCCGCCGATGGTGAGGCGACCGCCGCCTGAACCGCCGCGCGATCTGGATCTGATCCCGCTGGAAGGGCAGGGAGAACGCGTGGAAGAGCAGGGGACCTTGCGCCCGGCCGGGTTCTTTTTCGGCCGGCCCAGCCGATACCGGTTGACGCGTCAACGCGGTCATCGCGTGGAGACGATTTATTATGTTGAAGGGGACGACGCCCAATTGCAATCGTTGTTGGGGCATCAATTGATGATTACGGGTCACAAGTACTGGGTACAGGGCGTGCGGCATCCCGTGTTGGTGCCCGAACATATCGTATTGAAGTCGCCTGATCCCGAGGACGGCGGATAAGAGGGAAAGGGACACTTATGGCTATGAGCATGCATCGTTGGCGGCTACGCCGAATTCTGGGTTGGCTCATCCCGGTAGTGGCCTACTTGTGTGTGCTCGTGATCATGACTGCGTCCTATCGGGCGAGCGCGGAGGAGCGGGCGTTTTCCTCGGATGCGGCCTATCGCAACCTGGTGGTTGCGAACACGCTGATCGAGTCGCGCATGTACGGACCGGCGGCCGACCAGGCGGCGCCGATGGTGCAGGACATGTTGTGGCGCGTGATTATCGCCGGCGCGCAGTGGGTTGTCGCCGACGGGGTGACGGCAATTTTTCTTTTGGGCATGATTTTCGGCGTGCTTACGCTGCTTCAACTGATCCGACTCTGTCGGGTGATTTTCCCATACCCGATGTTCAGTTATTACAGTGCGGGTCTGGCCGTCCTTTCGCCGGGGCTGGCGGCGGCCGCGTTATCGGGGTTGGCGGTTCCCGTTGCCATGTTCTTGATCACCGCGGCGGTGGTCCGGCATTTGGAAGACGTTACCGGCTCGGGTCCGGGCATGCCGCTTGCGACGACGCTCTTTATCGGTCTGGCGTTATGGGTGCGTTTGGAATTTCTTGTCGTGTGGGTCTTGTTGCTGTTGCATACGCTGCTGGTCGGGCTTGTGCCCGGCGATCAGCGGCCGTCGATTTTGAATACGCTGGGTCGTGGCGTTAACGGCCTGCTTATTCTGGCACTGTTCCTCCTGCCGGTGTTCGCCTGGAACATCCGGATTCTGGAAGTGCCGTGGCCGCGTTTGCCCGGCGTGCCCATGGCGGCGGATCTTTGGGCGTTGGAAGGACCGGCGGCGGCGTGGAACCAAACGGTGGTCTTGATGCGGGAAGGTTGGGCCGGCGCGACCGAATTGTTCCGGGCGACGGCGTTGCCGGGCGTTCTGCTCGGCCGCTTTTTCTTCTGGTTCGGAATCCTGTTGCTTCTGATCCAGGGTATTCGGTCCCGGGAAGAGCGTCCGCACGTGGTGCTGCTGTTGTTGATGCCGTTTCTCGTCCCGATCCTTTTTGGCGTACTCTATCCCTACATGGGCTGGTCCGCCCTGCCTGTTATAGCGGCCTCTTTCGTACCTGTAATGCTCGTGATCACGGCTTATGGTGTGATTCGGTTTCCCTTTGTGATTGAAGGCCTTGCCGGTAAATGGTTGCCGCCCGTCTTGCTGACCCAGCGCGCCTATGCCGGGTGGTGGCTGGTTGCCGGAGGCTTGCTGGTTTTGTTCTCGCTCGCAGCTCAGGTGCGTGAGGCGCGCACGGATGCGCGGATGCTGCGAGCCCATGTCGAGGAACGGCATTGGCTGGATTCCGTTATTCGTGAAGAGGGTTTGAAACGCGATCGCTTTCTCAGCGATGAACCCGGCTGGCTGGTTTGGGAACACGGGCTCGCGGTTATTGATCTGCACGCCGAATGGTCGCCGGAATGGTTGACCTTTGTAGACTTGGAGGGGGAATACGAAGTCGATCGGGTTCGTAATCACGTCGAACGATTGAATCCGCCGCCCGGCGTATTGGCTGTGTGGGATCCGGTTTTCCGTCCTCTAGCCGATATCCTTCCTGAAGCGGAAACCCTTCGCGAACCGCACGACGATCATCCCGAACGGGGCTTGATCGTCATCGCGAATTGGCCCGGCGTTCTTTGAAGAACCGTTGAACCAGCGCGCGACACTCCTCTTCCAGGACGCCGGCCACGCAGTCGGCGCGGTGATTGAGTTGGTCGTCCTGTAGAATGCGGAAGCGCGATACCGCGCCGCCCCGTTGCGGATCGGTCATGCCCCATACCACACGAGGTATTCGCGCGGAAACGATCGCCCCTGCGCACATGGGGCAGGGCTCCTTGGTGACATAGAGGGTCGTGCCTTCGAGTCGCCAATCGCCGAGGGCCGTCGCCGCCTGGGTAATCGCCAATATCTCGGCATGGGCGGTCGGGTCGTTCAATAGTTCGGTGGAATTGTGCGCCTGCCCGATCAGGGCGCCATCGTCTTTGACGATCACGGCGCCTACCGGCACTTCGCCGGCTTTTTCCGCCAGAGCAGCTTGCCTCAAAGCCATGCGCATGTAACGCACGTCGGGCGTGTCCATCGCTGAATAGATCACATTCATGGCACTCATTACTGGAATCATTCCCTGTCACACAGAGAAACGCAAACATCAATGAAACATGTTGCGCCCACGGCGCGTCACGGGTGCATTGTACTTTCTGTAATCAATGTCCACGTCGGGGAGGGGAATAAAGCACATAATCGTTTCATGGCGCCTATCTTTTTTATGTTGGACTGCATATCTATGTAAGTGGAGGGCGGGGTGGCAACTAAAGGGATTAATGAAGAGTGCGAGGAAACAAAAAGGTGCGCGTTTCCCGCTGGTCAAATGGGCTGTAGTCGCCGTCATATTGTCCATAGCGGGGACCGCCTACTTTCTCTTTTTCTATGGTCACCTGATAGGAGGAAAATTGGGCGATCATGTGGAGTCGGTGCTGCGCCCGATTACCTTGCTTGTTCATTCGTCGACGGCATCGTCCGATGAGGAAGAGGAACGGACACGCGGACGCGCAGCACCCACGCGGATCCTTCCGCCCGCTCCGCGCACGGAGC
This sequence comes from Kiritimatiellia bacterium, assembly GCA_007136425.1. Classification (GTDB taxonomy): domain Bacteria; phylum Verrucomicrobiota; class Kiritimatiellia; order SLAD01; family SLAD01; genus SKZA01. Next base: position 8,150 of record SLGY01000134.1, on the reverse strand, counting down.
TGACCCCTCGCCAGGAAGAATCTTCACCGCCCGAACCGCGTACCTATGAAAAGAGCGTGCTGGCGGAGAATCTTGTCAGTCCCGACGGGATCGCCATCCATCCGTTGACCGGCGAAATCTATGTATCCGAGGAAGACGCGTGGGCTATCTCCCTTCTGGGCCCCTCGGGTGCGCAGCGCGTTATCGATCGGGACACCCCGGTCTTTCGACTGGACAATCAGGGCGAGCGCGAGCGCGTGCAGTCCCTGCGTTTTCCCGAGGGGATCGCCTTTTCGTCCGACGGCACATTGTATGCCGTCGAAGACCTGCCCGGGGGGCGCTTGATACACTTTGTCCAGGACGATTCGGGCGCCTATCCGGAAGGGGAGGTGATCCCGTTACCGGGCATTTGGGACACGTACGCATGGGAAGGTCTCGATATCGGGCCGCGCGGTGAAATTCTCATGGCCGGTTCGGACATCGAACACTTGAGTCAGCAAGAGGAAATCGGCGTATTTACGGGTTCGATTCTCTATCGGGACGAACAAGGGGCATGGTGGCTTCCGTATCATCGCTTCTTCGCCAGTTTTTCAGACGCCCGGTTTTCCAAGAGCGGGCAGGAGGCGATCTATACCTGCGAGGTAACCGGTGAGATCGGTTGGCTCAACCTGAGCAGCCGATATACGCTCGGCGGACACAGCGAACGCGTGGGGCGCTCGCCGGAAGGCGTTGGTGTGATGCCCGACGGCACGTTCATGGTTGCCGAGGAAGTGGGCAGCATTCTGCATATCGATCCGGCCTCGGACCGGTCCAAGCGAATCATTACCGGCTTATCAGATATTGAAAGCGTCATTTGGGATGAGCGCCGCGCACGTTTACTGGTGACGGAAGACGGGACGGGACGGGTCTTGGCTTTCACGCCCGACCACGGTTTTGATCAAATGAAGGATCGCATGATGTATGCGACCTTTTATCCCGCTTTCAGTCAGCAGAACGTGCCTCAGGAGTGCCCGGAATATCTCGCCCGCATTCTGGAGCTGGGCGGGGTGCGTTTTGATTCGGACGCCCCCGACCAGATCGGTTTTCGCGAGTTCGTATCGCGGATTCCGATGGTTGCGGCGAATCTGGAGGCGGTCTCCATGAATCCGGACAGGGAACCGGACGATCCCGTAGAGCGGGTTCAATTCGTGATCTTTGAACCGAACCGGATGAGACGACCGGCGGACGGGTTGCCTTCCCAGGCGTTCGCCTTATTCGGAGTTCGCAAACAATCGGGCGAACTGGTCACCACTTCGCTGTTACCGGTTCAGATGCTCTCCGCCACGGCGCCGGAGGAAGAATTGACGGATCATGGTTTGGGACTGCTAGCCGTACCGACCGCATCGGCGGTGTCCGTCTCCGGAATCGGTGTAGCCGCGGTGCAATTCATGGGGATGGGCCGTACGCCCGATTATTCGCTGGTGCTCAACCCGCGCAATCCGACCGACAGTTACATGGTGGTTTTCCATACGGATGGACGTCGCGAGCATTATCGGCTCAACACAGCGGGCGGCCGGGTGAGCGATGATTGGGTGATTGCGTATTCGCACATCCGGCATGACGCGTGGCAGCGTCTTTCGTACGGCCCCGGGGAGTCGGTATCCGAAGCGGAAACGGTGGATGTTTCTCGAGCGGGGAGATGATGAAGGCGCGCACGTACATATTGACGGCGTTGACGCTATTGATGCTGGCGGGGCATCGATTTGAACCGGCAACCGGATTGCGTGTGGAATCGTCGCGCGACCGGCTTGCGGTCGAGCTGCTGGTACAAGGCTTGGACGGGCCCGCCGGTCTCGCCGTGCAACCGGTATCGGGGCGACTGCATGTCGCGGAGCGCGGGGGCAACCGGATTGCGGAGGTCCGCGACCGTACGGCGGTGGACGCGCTCCATCCGGATTTTGAAATCAGTTCTGTAATGCCGTCGTGGGCGGTGACCGACACCCGTTCGGAAGAAAACTGGGTTGAGGCCTCCTTGCGGCAACCGGCGGACGTGAGTTTTGATCGTCATGGCCGACTTTGGATCGCCGAGAGTGGTGCGCAGGGACGGCTGCTCCGTTTCGAGCCGTTCGAAAATGATTATCTCTTCGGTCAGATCATTGTCTCGCCCTGGATCGATGACAACCTCTCTTACACCAGCGTGGCCGTGGATGATGCGGGACGGGTGTTCACCGCCATGCATCGCGTGGATATGCCGGGCGTGCTCGCGTTCGGTCGCGTGCTGATGCGGGATATGGACGCGGAATGGTACCTGATCGATTACGGACCTTTCGCCGAATTCTCCAACGTCGCCCTTTCGCCGGATAGCGCGTCCTTGCTTTTTGCGGAACAGCGCACCGCCGATGTGACGTGGTACGATGTGGATCGCCAGATGTTGTTCGGCAGCATGGAACGGGTCCGCGGCGTGCGCGATGTCGCGGTACTCAACGACGGCAGTATCCTGGCGAGCTTGAAACGTCGTGACCGGACGTGGAGCGTGGTGGAGATCGACCCCGAATACGGGCACATATGGGAGTGGGTGGGTGGACTCAGCGAAATCGGCGGTCTGGCGGCCCATCCGGAGAACGGCGATTTGTACATCTCGCTATCGAAGGAAGGGAAGGTGATGCGGCTTTATCGCATGGAGGAACGCCGTTCGCCCGAGCCGCAACTGGACAAGATGTCGCAGCTGCTCCAGACCTTTGAATTGGAGAACGCGTTACCGCCGAAGAAATGGCCTGAATTCTTTCGCGAATTCATTGAACGCCTGGGCATGGTCGAAGCGGTGGATCGTATCGTATCAATGCAGAGACCGTTGGATCGTTCCCTCGGCAGGGTTCCGATGTCCGTGGAAGAATTCACGCACGCCATTCCCGTTGTAGCCGCGAAAGTACAAGCCACGTTATTGAGCGATGAGGAATTGGAGCCGGACCCGATCACGGAATTGAGCTTCGTCATCTTTTTCCCGAACCGCAGCGTTCATACGCGGCAAAGCGTAGCGCCCAGCGTCAGCCTATTCCACGCGGAACATGAAAGCGGGCGGGCGGTTCGGACGCGATTCCTGCCCAATCAGGACGGCGCCCCGTTGAGCGAGGATCTGGATTGGGACGACATGCCCGAAGTGCTGGTGTCTTTTCCGTCCGGCTACCACGCCCAACGCACCGGCCTTTCCGATGAAGGGCTTTTGCGCACTTATTTCCTCGGCATGGGGCTGGGGGACGATTACTGGATTGATATCCATCGCGTTGACCGTAATCGCAGTATCATGGTGGTGGAAAAACAGGACGGCACGAAACTGGAATATGCGCTGGAACCCTATCCCGAAAAACCCGAAGCCGGCGGAGAAACCGTATTGGTGGCGGGCCTGACCGACATTGAAAGCGGCTGGGAGCATATCGGGAAGACGCCCGTCATGTGGAATCTCCTGCTCGACGAGGCGGCGAGGCCCAACACCCGGCACATGTCCCGGCTGGAACAGGAGGCATGGCGATTTCTGGACGGCGAGCGGGCTGTGGCCGAGCCCTACCGGTTCGACGGCCTGTCTCGTGATGAAATCTCCTTCCGCCGCGCCATCGTATTACGCGCGGCCACCCGCTGGCATCTGGACCATTTCTGAGCGCTCACAGCCTCTCAAACGCGCTTGGTCAGAAAGATAATTATCGCGGCTGATCCTCGCCCAGTTTCGCTTCGAATTCACTGCGCTTACGGCCTTCGAGCGGGTTGGGTTCGCCGCGCAACATGCGGCGCACGGCATCAATTTCGTCTGCGGAAAACCGTCGCCCGTGCAGCACGTGACGTTCGAACGCGGAGTAGGCCTGCGGCGCTACGGCTTTGGCAATGTCGGCGATGACCAGCGCATACTGCTGAATTTCCCATTGGGCATGCTGATCGGCCCGGAGTCGGATGAAATGAAAGAGGTTATGCAGATCCATTTGCCAATACCACTGCGTATAGAGGGAAAGCGGCAGGTTGATACGCGCCAGCTCGCGCGCAAGGCCGTCGTTGATCAGCTCGTTATAGCGGGCATAGGCCGACCCCTGATCGCTTCGCAACAGGTCGATGACTTTCCGGCACAATTCCACCGGCACGTCCCCCTCGTCGCGCCCCTGCTTGTTGGACGTGCTCTGTAGTTTGATCTGTTCGGGTTCCGGAACGTAGAACTCGTTTTCCATGACGCTGTAACGCCCGGAGATTTCATTCAGACGGGCCGTACGATGGCGGATCCATTGGCGCGCCACGAAGATCGGCATCTTGCAGTGTAGTTCGAGGACCACATGCTCGAACGGTGACGTGTGTTGATGCCGCATCAGATAGTCGATCAGTCCCGCGTCTTCACGAACGGTCTTCGTACCTTCCCCATACGAGACGCGCGCCGTTTGAACGATCCGCGCATCCCCGCCCATGTAATCGACGAGTCGCACGAATCCGCGATCCAATACCTTGCGTTCTTTGTCCAACAGCGCTTCCGCTTCCGGCACGATACAATGAGCCATGGCTAAACTAAGTCCTTTATGAGTAAGTGTGGATGTGCATGCAGTCGTACCTAATTAAATCCGCCCCCCGAATACAAGGAGATATTCGTCCACGGAACGGGGACAGCACCGCATAACCGCAACCCCGAAAAGCTGATCGCGCTGTCTTGGAGCAGCCCGCGTATTTCTCTGTCCCTCGCGTCTGGCCGAGCTGTCTTGGAACGGCCCGGCTTCCCGGCCGGATGCGCATCGGCCTCCGCAAGGCTTTCATTGCAAGGACGTATTTCTCCATCCCTCTCGTCTTCCTAAGCTCGGAGCGTAGCGTATGCGCGGACCGCGTATAGTGGGTAGTGCCCGGTCTTCGCAAGCGAAGCCCCTACGAAGGCGTCTTTCTCTGTCCCTCTCCTCGTGCTGGCGTGACAAGGGCGTATTTCTCTGTCCCTCTCGAATCTTTCGTCTCTCCAGAACCTATCCCAAAACCCCATTGGTCAGCCCGCCGACCACGGAGGGTCGGCCTACATTTGAGGAAATTTGTAGGCCGGGACTCTGCCTGCCGCGCCGGAGGCTTTGCGCAGGCGGGTCCCCGGCGTCTTCCGGGCGGTTCTGGGATAGGTTCTACAGAATTTCCGAAGAAATTCGCCGAATCCGCTTTACAAGCCAGGGGTAGGGGAATACCCTATGTGCAGATAAAGCAATATCCTAAATGCGTAGATGAGGAGGTTACTGTGATTAAGAAGTTATTGGCCCTGGTAGCTGTGGCGGCGTTGATTATGACGATTCAACCTGTTGTATCGTCCGCCGACGGTTGTTGTCCCGGGGCGGAGAAAAAAGAATCGAAGAAAGAAGAATGCGCCAAGGAAGCCTGCACCGAGAAGAAAGATCAGTGTGACGTCGACGCGGATAAGCGAGCCGGCTGCGGTGGCTGAAAAGCGTTCGATGCCCGGATTCATGCCGCCTTGTTAAGTGACCCTGGCGGTATTCAGAGGGGATCCGAATGATCTAGAGAAGCGCCCCGTTTCAAGCGGGGCGCTTTTCTATTAAACGGGCTATTTCCAGCGATCGTGCAGCCAGAAATACTGGTCCGGACACGTCCGGATCATCTGCTCGATCATTTCATTGCATTGTTCCGTCAGCCGTTCGCCGCGCCCTTCGACGTTAAGGGGCGGCCATGCCGTAACGACGTGTTTGCCTGCAGATACGCGTCGGATCGAGACGGGAATAATGGGCGCCGGATGCTTACGCCATAGTGTCGCCAAGCTGGTTTGCGTTTTGGCCGGCTTGCCGAAAAAAGGCACCTTCGGTGTGCGCGGGCGGGCTTGGTCGAGTACGAATCCAACCAGTTCGTTGCGCTTCAGTGTTTGACGGATCTGTTTGATCGCGGCTCCGGCCGGTTTGCGATAAATGGGATACAGCCCGTTTTTTCTGCGCAACTCGTCCACCAACCGGTCCACGCCGCCTTGCCGCATTTCCTTGACGAGAGAATACGTAGGGACGGCGAACCGGGTTCCCGCGCCGCCCATGGCTTCCCAATTTCCCAGATGGCAACAAAGGATGTATCCGCCGCGCCCTTCTTCCAGGGCGCGCGTGACGTGCTCGACTCCTTCGACGACGGTATCACCGAGAATGTCCTGTCGCACCGATCGCAGGAACTCGAAAACGGTCAGAAAAAAATGCATCATTGATGCGCGCCCGATTCGAACGCGTTCCGCCTGACTCTTTTCGGCGCCGAAAGCGACGGCCAAATTGGCGAGAATCAAGCGACGGCGGAACCGCAGCAGATCAAAGGAGAGCACGGCCAGCACGCGGGCCGCTTGTTCGAGCCGGGCGGGGGAGAGTCGACTCAAGAATATCCCTGTGCCTTTGATGAATCTGTACATGTTGCCTGACCTTTGCTATTCGGGTGCGCATGGTACGTTGGAAACCGTTAAAGTAAAAAGACTTTTTGGAGTCCGTATAAGGCGTGGAAGAGGGACAAGTCATACGTTCGGCCGGAGTGGTCGGGGGCTACACGATGTTGAGCCGCGCGCTCGGCTTGATTCGCGATATCCTGATGGCGGGTTTTTTCGGGACTACGCTGCCGATGTCCGCCTTCGTTGTGGCTTTCACCGTGCCCAATTTGTTCCGCCGTTTGTTCGGCGAGGGAGCACTGTCCGCGGCGTTCGTGCCGGTCTTCATCGAGACACGGGAAAAGGAAGGGGAAGCGGAAGCCTGGTCCGTGGCGCGGAATATTCTGTCCATGCTGACCCTGTTCCTGTCGGTGATCATTGTCCTGGGCATCGTATTCATCACCCTGTACCTGTTGCGTCCCGGGATCGGGGAAAAGGCCGCGATGACCCTCCCGTTACTGCGCATCATGTTGCCGTACACCTTGTTCATCTGTCTGGCGGCAATGTGCATGGCCATATTGAACTCGTACCATCATTTTGCCACTCCCGCCTTTGCGCCGAGCCTGCTGAACATCGTCTGGATTCTAGCCGTCCTTCTGGTCTGTCCCTTTCTGGGCGACCAGCCCGAACAGCAAATTTTCGGAGTCGCCTGGGCGGTGCTGGTCGCGGGTATGCTCCAGTTCGGGGTGCAACTTCCCAAAATGACCAGCTACGGGTACCGGCCCGGCTGGTCCCTTCAGTTCCGCGACCGGCGGGTACGGCGCGTCTTTCGATTGATGGGCCCGGCCTCGCTCGGGATGGCGATCACGCAGATCAACGTATTGATTGACCGTCTGATGGCCGTCTGGATCGGGCCCTGGGCGCCCGCCGCCCTGTTTTTCAGCGAGCGGCTGATCTATTTCCCGCAAGGGATTTTTGCCACCGCGCTGAGCACGGTGCTCTTGCCCGTATTTTCCGGTCACGCGGCGCGCGCGGACCACGACCGCATCCTCCGCACCATCAATCAGTCCCTGCGCAACCTGTTTTATGTCATGATCCCGGCGTCCATCGGCTTGCTGGTACTCGCGCGGCCGATTGTGCAGATGATCTTCGAGTGGCGCGAATTCGGAGAGACCTCGACGGACTTTACCGCGCTGGCGTTGATGTTTTACGCGCCGGGCCTGCTGGTGTTCAGTCTGAGCAAGGTCTTTGTGCCCGCCTTTTACGCCCTGCAGGATACCCGGACGCCCGTAAAAGTCGCGCTGTTTACGGTTTGCTTGAAGATCGCGTTAAGTCTTTTGTTCATACTGACCTGGCCTCTGCACCTGAAACACGCCGGGCTCGCCCTCGCCACGGTATTGGCGGAGGCGGTAAACGGGGTGGTGCTGGCCTGGCTATTGCATCGGCGGCTCGGCGCACCGGGCTGGGGCGCCGTCGCGGCCAGCGTCCTGCGTTGCCTGGGAGCGTCGCTTGTCATGGCCGTATGTGCGGTATATGCCCAGCGCCATATCTTGAACGCGCTGCTCGGCATGGAAGCGGTGCCGGAGAAAGCGGCGCAGATCGTCGCCGTACTGGCGGCTATTGTCGTGGGTATGGGCGTCTACGTGGCGGCGACCGTCCTCATGCGGTCCCCGGAAATCCGGGCCATCCTGCAGGCCGTGCGCAAACGATTTGCGCCCCGGGCCCAGGGCTGATTCATGTATACACGCAACTCATTGCCCATCAATGACGAATGACGAAAGACCCAAGCCCGAATCAAATCCGAAGCACGAAGTCCGAAGCCAGCCCCAGAAGAGCGGCGGCTATCTGCTGAACCGAT
>SLGY01000114.1 GCA_007136425.1 Kiritimatiellia bacterium | reverse complement strand
GTATACGCGCGCTCAAGTCCGACATCCGCTCGGCGACCTGTCTGTATTTGTGATCCTTTTCACCGTAAACCACCGTAACGTCACGCTCCAACGCGGGCAGGCTATCCCATAACGGTTCCTGTGCGCCCACGCTCATGCCGCGCAAGGACCGCGCCACTTCGGGTCCCCGATTTCGTATACGCTGTTCCCGCATGGCGTCAAAGACGGCGGGACGTCCATGCAAGGTCTTGAAAAGCGGCTGTGCATACCAATCATCCACGACGCGTTCGATCGGTTCGCTTTCGAACCGTTGCGCCCACTTGTCGTCATGCGCCCTGCGCGACGCGGCGTCCCGCACCGACAAGAGCCCCGGCGACGCGGATTCGATCACAACGCGCTCGCACAAGCCCGGATGACGCAGGGCCAGATACAACGCCAATCGCCCGCCCATGGAGTACCCCACGAGATGGGCCTTGTCCGCCCCGTGCGTTTGCAGACAGTGACGGACGGCCCTTGCGGCGCCTTCCATCGTATAACAGAAGGCATCATCAGCCGAGACCGTCTGTCCGTGGCCCGGCAGATCGACGGCCAGACATCGGAAATCCGGCGCGAGCCGATCGATAATGCCGCTCCATTCATCGTGCGCACCAAGGAATCCGTGCAGAAAGAGGATGACGGGTTTCCCGGCCTCGCCCCGTTCAATGCCATGCAACGTGGGATACATACTCATACCAGTCTCAAATCATCATCGCCGCACGACTCCAGCAGATACATATTAACACTTCAGGAACCGCCGTGCCCTCACGGCGCCTCGCCGAGCCGAAATTGAGTTCATTGATGGGTTCTGGCGTGGTGTTTCAAAAATAACCTCATATTGGAGGGTCACGCTTCCGCGTGACCCGGACGCGCGGAAGCGCGTCCCTCCAAGGGATCCCTCCTCATAAGGAATGGATCAATATGAAAGAAGTTCTGAAATACTACACTCGTGTTTCATCTCACCCCGCCGTCAACGCATCGCGAATGCGTGTTTGCAGATCCTTGTGCAGCTCCGCGTTCGCATCTCGGTTGGTACGCACTTCGAGCAGACAAGAGCGTCCCAGTTCAAACGATCTCGAAAGCGCCTGCAGGAATTCCGTGCGGGTTTCCGGTTGCGCGTACGGCAAGTCGAATTGTCGGGCGGCGTGTTCAAACGTCATTCCGTGCGGTGTCCCGAAACAGGTCTCGAACACGTCCTCCTGCCCGGCAAGCGGGAGAAAAGAGAAGATGCCGCCTCCGTCATTATTGACAACCACCAAGACGACGGGCTGGCGGGCCGGGCGCATATACTGCAAGGCATTGAGATCGTGCAAGCAGGCCAGATCACCCACAACCGCCACCGCGGGGCGGTCCATGGCGTGCGCCCAACCGCATGCACTGGCCACGGTCCCGTCAATACCGCTTGCGCCGCGATTCGCGGCGACGGGCACATCCGCGCCGTCCGCAAACGCGTACATGTCCATATCGCGAACGGGCATGCTGGAGGCCAGAAAGAGGCCGTACGTCTCGGGCACATGCCGCGACAACGTCGCGGCCACATAGACTTCGTCGACGGCCCCGTCATCGGCCGCGAACTCTTCCAGCACGCGTGCGACGTTCCTGGAATCCTCCTGCCACGACTTCAAATGACGTGCCGGCCGCGCTTTCACGTTACGCGCGCGCAACGCCGTCATGAACGACGGGAAATGAACTTCCAACGCATAACGAACGCAATGCGCGGGATCCTGTCGTTCGCCGTGCGACTTGATAAGCATGTACGGCGCGTCCGCCGCGCACTCGGCCGCGTATGCCTGGATCCGTTTCGACACAAGCGGACCGCCGAAATGAAGGATGAAATCGGGTTTACGCCCCGCGTCCGCCGCCAAAAGGATCTGGTCGGCGAACGGGATGATATGGTCGGTCTGCTGTTTGCCCAAGCGCAAACCGGACGCGACATCCACGAACGCAGGCCACGGGAGCATGCGCGCCAATTCCCGGGCCGCGCGGCGCGCCGGTTCGTCGTCCAATCGTCCGACGACCAGCAATCCGTTATCCGGTTTACCCAACCGTCCCGCGATCGTGTCCATCGTCTGCGGCGTCGGCGTGCGCAGATGCGCGCCCGGCTCGGTGAACGGCTTGTCGGAATCCAACCAGGTGCCCAGCCCGGACAGGTAACCGCTATAATCGTGGTCATCTTCCTGATCCGCCAACGGTTCGCGGAACATCAGATTCAGGTGCACGGGCCCCGCGTCCGCGCCCGTCGCACGGGCTACGGCCTGATCGACGGTGGTCAGCACGAACGAAGGCGGCAGGGCCGTGTCCGGACAGGGCACGTCCCCCTGCCAACGCGTGTAGGAAGCGAAAAGGCGTACTTGATCGATGGTCTGGTTCGCGCCCGTGTCCCGCAATTCCGGAGGGCGATCCGCCGTCAGCAGGATCAACGGGATCCGGTCCTGCGCGGCCTCAATCACGGCGGGCAACCCGTTGGCCGCCGCCGTGCCGGAGGTCGTCACCCATACGGCGGGCGCACGGCGGGCGCGCGCGTGGCCCAGCGCATAAAAGGCCGACGCGCGTTCATCAAAATGGGTCACCGGCTCGATGTCCGGATGCCGGGTAATGGCCGTCAGCAACGGCCCGCACCGCGCGCCGGACGAGCAGCAGAAACAGGTAACCCCGTGGCGGACCAGTTCCTGCACGATGATGTCCGACCAGATGGAATTGATATGCGCCGTATTAATCATGTTCCCGTCAACACCTTGATAAAGTCCCTGATTTTCAGTTCGATCTCCTCCCACTCGCTATCGGGCGTCGAGCCGCGAACAATGCCTGCTCCGGAAAACAGAGACAACCGCTGCGGCTGGACCAGTCCCGAACGAATCGCAACGGCGAACTCCGCCGCATCGCGCGACACCCACCCGACCGGCCCGGCGTACCAGCCGCGATCAAACGGTTCCAACTCCGAGATACGCGCCAGGGCTGTTGCGGTCGGACTGCCGCCGACCGCCGGAGTCGGATGCAGCGCGGCCAGGATATCGGCGTCGTCCCGCCCTTCCCGCAGGGCGCCCGTAACGGGCGTGTAGAGATGTTGGCCGCGCGCCAGTTTAAGCAGTGCCGGCGTATGTTCCCACGTGATGTTGTCGCAAAGAGGTTCCAAGGCGCGCTGGATGCCTTCGGTAACAAAGGCGTGCTCGCGTTGGTCCTTTTCGCTCTCCAACAGTTCCAAGCCCAGCCGATCATCCTCGACCGGGTCCGGTCCGCGCATGCGCGTACCCGCTATGGCCTCCGTCTCCACCCCGCGCCCCTCGCGACGATACAGTCGTTCGGGCGACGCGCCCACAAACGCGAGATCCGACGTGGGCATATAACAGAAATGAAAACATTCCGGAGTGGAAGACTTCAGGCGGTGCATGAGCGTGATGGGATCAAGTCGTCCGTCGAAATCGAATACGGCTTTGCGCGCCAGGACGATCTTCTCCAATGCGCCCGACTCAAAGTCGTCCAACGCCGCCGTTACATTGCGCAACCACCCGGCGCGGTCCGGCGCATCCGTACGCGCCCGGGGCGGCGGAAATGTATCCCGCCATTCAGGGCTGTGGAAGGTCATTTCATCCAGACGATCAAGCATCTGTTCCACCACGCCCGAAGCCATTTCCTCGGCGGAAAAATGAAACGAAAGCAGGGAGCCGGCCGGCGCGGTTCGCAACTCAAAACGCGGCACCACAAAACGGCTCACGCCGAAAGGCGCCCAATCCGTGTCCGGCCCCGCGTCACCCGCAAAGCGAAACCCGCCATAATACCGCAATCCGTCGGCGGACCGGTTCAATGTGTCGGACAAACGCCGTATGACGACGGAATAATCCACGGGTTCATGCCAGATCGCTTCGTCCGCAATGCCCAGCCCTCCGACTTCGAGCGGTTGATCCTGGTCGCGGGAGGAGCCGTAGAAACGCAACTCGCCCGACACGCCGTCAAGCCAATCGAGCGGCTGTACGCGTTCGAGCACGACCGACGCGCGCAGAAGCTGTCCCGACAGGGGGGCGCGCGTTTCCTGGAAGGTTCGTTCAACTTCCGCGCGCATACGCTCGGGGACCTCCGCCCAGGGACACGGTTTAACGGTGGAGGTCATGAGGCTCATCGGCGTCCCACTTACGGATCACTCCTTGTCGCCCTGATAAATGGTTACAATCCCGAACGTAAACGGATTTGCCCGCACATTCCGGAACCCGGCCTCGCGCATCAGGGAGCAGAACGCCTCGCCGCACGGAAATATTTCCACGGTCTCATTCAAATACCGATAGGCATGGGGATCGCCGGATATCACTCTGCCGATACGCGGCAGGATATGGCGGAAATAACAGAAATAGATCCGACGCAACGTATCATTCACAGGCACGGAAAATTCCAGAATCAGCGCGCGCCCGCCGGGTTTCAGCACACGCCGCATCTCAGTCAACGCCTCCGTGACCGCAAACACGTTGCGGATACCGAAAGAGATGGTTACGACATCGACCCGATCGTCCTCCTCGGGAATGGACACCGTGTCTCCGATGCTCAGCCGCAACTTATGCTCCAAACCGCGCCGCGCGATCTTTTCGCGACCGATCGCCAGCATGTTTCCCGCCAGATCCATGCCGACCCCGGAAGCCACCCGTTTATCCCCCACCAGATAGAGCAGTTGATCCGCCGTGCCCGTGGCCAGATCCAATACGCGCAAGCCGTCCTGATCCGGCAAATACCGGGCCATGCGTTTACGCCAGATCACGTCCTGACAGAACGAGAGCCAGTGATTCAGCCGATCGTATCGATGTGCGATACGATCAAACATCAGCCATGCGTCGTTACGCGACGGCGCTTCTGTGTGTTGAAGCAACTCCGGCATACTCTGCCATCCTCCTGTACCAAGACACGGACTCTAGCCCGTGCACGAGGCCATGTAAACAATGTATCGGAAGAACATGCGTTTCCTGACAGCAAAAGATCACTGATTCATCATACCCCCCGCCATTCTCAAATCTGAAGAGCGCCAGGGTCATTCAGTTCTCTCTAGAACCTATCCCAAAACCCATTGGTCAGCCCGCCGACCACGGAGGGTCGGCCTACATTCGAGAAATTCGTAGGCCGGGGCTCTGTCCCCGGCGTCTTCCGGGCGGTTTTGGGATAGGTTCTAATCAATCCCGCGATATTATTTGGCGATTGTATACCGCATTGCTTAACAGGGAGCACTCCTTCTGTTTTGTGTGGATAACACATCGGGAGTGTTGCTGTAGGGGCTTCGCTCTTGTCACGCCGAAGGCCTTGCGGAGGCGGATGCGAAGACCAAGCATTGCCCACATACCCGGTCCGCGCATCCGCCTACGCTGCGCTCCGGCGGGACAAGAGCGCGGCCCCTACAAGAAAAGCCTGCGGATAAGCCCATAAGCCAAAAATCTCAAGGGGGCTGGGGCACCGTATCCCCCAGCTTACCCACACTAAGCAGCGAAGAGCCATAGAGAGTCCGTTGCTGAACAAGGAGTCACTAGGAGAACTGAATGACCCTGTGAAGAGCGCCAGATGATTTGAAACATCGGACGCGATGCGGTACATGTGAAGGGGTCAAGACGTAGAGAAGACGGATAAAGGAGGTTTTACGATGACAACACTCGATATTTCGGCGGATACCCGCATGGCGGACGTGCTGGCCTCGTTTCCCGGCGCGCGGCGCGC
>SLGY01000157.1 GCA_007136425.1 Kiritimatiellia bacterium | reverse complement strand
TTTGGTTCGCGCGAAATTACCGCGCCTATTGCCCCAACACGGTGTTGCTGGACAACGCCCTGGCCTCCATGGGGGCGGGGTTACCATCGGCAATGGCGGCAAAATTGGTCTCCCCCGGAAAAAAGGTCATGGCCATTTGCGGCGATGGCGGGTTCATGATGAATTCGCAGGAGATCGAGACCGCCGTGCGACTCGGTCTGGACCTCGTGGTGCTGATCCTGAACGACTCCGCCTACGGCATGATTCAATGGAAGCAACAAGCGATGGGCCTGAAAAACTATGGGCTCGAGTTCGACAATCCGGATTTCGTCAAATATGCGGAAAGTTACGGCGCAACGGGCCATCGATTGGAGAACACGGAAGCGCTGATTCCCCTGCTCAAGCAATGTCTGAACGCCAAGGGCGTGCACCTGATTGACGCGCCCGTGGATTATTCCCAAAATGATCGCCTGCTCAACAAAGAGATCCCGGAACGCAGCCGGGCGTTGGAGTTGTAAGCCGGATTTTTTCGTCGGCGCGTATGGCGCGCCGCGAGCGGCGGCCCTACGGACATAAAGTAAAATAGTGCAAGCCTTCGATTGAGGGAAAGGAACCCGACATGCTGGAAGAAAACTATCCTTATTATCTCGCGAACAAACCCGTACAAGCCAACAGCGACCTTGAGGTGACGGACAAATACACCGGCGAGGTAGCGACGCGCGTGGCGCTGGCGGACGCGAAAGCGATTGATCAAGCCATCGGCGCCGCAGTCGAGGCCGCGCCCGCATTCGGCGCCATGCCGCCCTACGAACGTCAGCAAATCTTGCAGCATTGCGTGAACCGCTTCCAGGAACGGCACGAGGAACTGTCGCAGGCGCTCTGCATCGAGGCGGGCAAGCCCATCAAGGACAGTCGCGGCGAGGTCACGCGACTCATCGACACCTTCCGGATCGCCGCCGAGGAATCCGTGCGCATGAACGGCGAAATCATGAACCTGGAGATCGGCCCACGCGCGAAGGGGTATCGCGGCATGTACAAACGCGTACCTATCGGCCCGTGCTCGTTCATCTCGCCCTTCAACTTTCCGCTCAATCTCGCGGCGCATAAGGTCGCGCCGGCGCTGGCGGTCGGGTGTTCGTTTGTCCTGAAGCCGGCCAGCCTGACCCCGATCGGCGCGCTGCTCATCGGGGAAATCCTGGCGGAAACCGATTTGCCCGAAGGCGCGTTTTCCATCCTGCCCTGTCGCCGGGACGGCGCGGAATTGTTCACCACGGATGAGCGCCTGAAGGTGTTGAGTTTTACCGGATCGCCCGACGTGGGCTGGAAACTGAAACGCGACGCCGGCAAGAAGAAGGTCGTCCTCGAACTGGGCGGCAACGCCGCCTGTGTCGTGGATGACGACGCCCATCTCGACGATGCGGTTGCGCGCATCGTGTTCGGCGCGTTTTATCAATCCGGCCAGAGTTGTATCGGCGTGCAACGCGTCATCGTGCATGAATCCGTGTATGACGAGTTCAAGCAGAAGCTGGTCAAAGCCACCAAGGCGCTGAAAAGCGGCGATCCGAAGGATGACGAAACCTTTATCGGCCCGATGATTTCGGAGAAGGAAGCGAAGCGGCTGGAGGAGTGGATTCAGTCCGCTGTGCAATCGGGCGGCACGCTCCTGTGCGGCGGGGATCGAAACGGCGCGATTCTGGAGGCGACCCTGCTGGAAGATGTGCCGAAGGATCAGCCGATCTGCACGGAGGAAGCGTTCGGGCCGGTGGCGGTATTGAGTTTGTTTAACGACTTCTCAAAGGCGCTTGATGAGGTCAACGACAGCGTGTTCGGCTTGCAAGCGGGGATCTTCACGCGCGACGTGTATCACATGCTCGAAGCGTGGGACCGGCTGGACGTCGGCGGTGTGATCATCGGCGACGTCCCGTCCTGGCGCGTGGACAACATGCCCTACGGCGGGGTGAAGGAGAGCGGACTCGGGAGGGAAGGCGTACGTTTTGCGATGGAGGACATGACCGAAATCCGCAACCTCGTCATCCGAACACCATAGAGCGCTTCGCAATTGGAGGGTCCCGGGAATAAATCGCAACGGCGCGAGTCCCCCCGTTACGCGGTTTGTCGGCCCGAGAGCAGTGCGCGCAGATCGACCGGCTCATCCACGTCAATCAAGCTATGGCCCGCCACAATGTGGCCCTGATCGATCAAAAAGACGCCCGGCATCTGCAAGCGGCTTCCGCTACCCGTCGGAGCAGGTCCGCCCAATTCCCGTTTCAGGTTCATTCCGCGAAGCATGACCCGCGGGGACAACACGTTCCGAAACGGCATATTCTTCAAGCCGACGGC
Organism: Kiritimatiellia bacterium; assembly: GCA_007136425.1. Lineage (GTDB taxonomy): Bacteria > Verrucomicrobiota > Kiritimatiellia > SLAD01 > SLAD01 > SKZA01. The sequence goes on along the minus strand of SLGY01000157.1, from coordinate 17,127 downwards.
CCGATACAGGCGTCGCTCCGGATCCCTGAAATGCGGGATGTTCGCCAGATCATAATACTCGAATACCTTCTGTGCCGCTTCCTCATCGGCCATATGCACCAACACCGTAACCAGTCCCTGGCTATGGATTTCGTCTTGGAGCTCTCGCAGATCATGCAATACGCGCTGGCAGAACGGACAGCTTAAATGTCGCAAAAAGACGAGCAAGACGGGCGCGGCGGCCGATAGATCCTCAAAGGTTTGGCCCTGTTGCGTCCTGAACCCGTTCAACACGTTAAACAGGGTGCTCTCCTTTTGATCCATGGCAGTTGACATAGCGAAAGTCTATAGCTCGCACGCGGACTGTCAATCGGGAATTCAGGCCGCGCTAGGCGCTCTCAACGCGCGTCTTTTCGATGCTTGATGCATACGGAAGAGCCGTGCGAGCATATTTTTGAATAATCGTGGAATAAGGGGAAGGGTTAATGGATCATATCACCAAAGATCCTATGAGTATTGATTTTGAACAGTTGGTGGCGGATTACTACCAGGAACTGTACCGGTTTGCGTTGAGTTTATGCCGGGCGCAGGCGGATGCGTACGATCTGACGCAGCAAGCGTTCCTGATCTGGGCTGAGCGCGGGCATCAACTGAAGAAAGCGGAGAAGGTGAAATCCTGGCTATTCACCACATTATACCGCGAATACTTACGGAGCCGGCGGCGCGGCGACCGGTTTCCGCATTTGGAAATAACCGCAACGGAACATGAATTGCCGAAAGTGACCGCCGACACGCTGGCCAATCTGGAGGGCGCCGAGGTCATGGAGTCCTTGCAGGAAGTGGAAGAACATTTTCGAGTCCCGTTAAGTCTATTCTATATAGGGAATTACAGTTACAAGGAAATTGCCGCCGTGCTCGAAATTCCAATGGGCACCGTCATGTCCCGCATCGCGCGGGGCAAAGATGAAATGCGCAAGCAATTGGCAAGAAAGATGTCGACGGACGAGGTTAAGGAAAGAGTATCCGCGGCAAAGTGAGACGGAACATGAATAACAAAACAGCCACACGTTTATTGAGGTCGTATCGCAGCGATGGAAGCGACGCGAACGATTCTGTCTTCAAGGACGCCTTGAAGCAAACAAAGCAGGATCCCGGCCTGGGAAATTGGTTCACTGGAGAGCAGGCCCTGGACGACGCCATTACTTCAAAGCTCAATTCCATATCGGCGCCCGGCTCGCTTCGAGACGACATTCTGGCCATGAAAGCGGTCCACGAACAGGCGCGTCCCGGTTTCTTCCGCCGCTGGCGCGGCGGTGGAGTGCTGGCCATGGCGGCGGCGCTGCTGGTCCTGCTGGGCGGCGGATTGTTGTGGATGAACCGGCAACTGCCGCCCCTGTCCTTTGAGAATTATCCGCAAGTCGCCGCCGGCTTCATGTACACCCACTTCGAACTGGACCATGTGACCGATAACCTTGCCGGCGCCAAACGCTGGGCGGAGAACCGAGGCTTTTCGGGGGACTTGCCGATTCCCGCGTCACTGGCCGAAACCACCGATCGCGGCGTGGGATGCGCGCCCTTCGACTGGCGCGGAGAAGAAGTGATTCTGTTGTGCTTCTGGAAAGAAGACGGCACCGTGCTGCACTATTTTGTCATGGATGCCGATGCGCTGCCCGATGCGCCGGCGCCGGGCGAAATGCGCATGGCGCGCCATCGCGGCTATCAGACGGTGACCTGGCAGGAAGATGGCTTTGCACTTGTCCTCACCACCTCTAATTTCGACCTTGATACACGCACCCTGCTGCTGGATCGCATGGCCGGGCGACCCGCCTTAACCGCTTTCCCGGCCGGCGATTCGGCGAAACACAAGGAAGAGCCGACATGAGTACGGACACCATTGAATTCATTGAAGCCAATCCCTGGTTGCGCACCTCCAAAGGCGAACCGCGCGGGTATATCCAACCGGAGAAGCTCACGGAACTCTGGTTTCATACGGGGACAACCTGCAATCTGCGCTGTCCTTTCTGCCTGGAAGGCTCGAAACCGGGAGACACACGTATCCAGCCGCTGAAGCTGGACGATGCCCGCCCCTTCATCGAAGAGGCGCTCGAGATGGGCGTAGAACAGTTCTCGTTCACGGGCGGCGAACCCTTCGTGGTCAACGACTTCATCCAGATCCTTGACCTGGCCTTGACTCATCGACCGTGCCTCGTCCTGACCAACGCGACGGAACCGTTGTTTAACCGCTTTTCGGATGTCCTGCCGCTCCTGGACAAGCCGCATCCCGTGCGATTTCGCGTCAGCATCGATTATCCCGACGAGAAGCGGCACGACGCCGGACGGGGCGCCGGCAACTTCCGGCGCGCCTTGAAGACCATGAAACGCCTGGCCGACCACGGATTCAGCGTCTCCCTTGCACGACAACGGGACAAGGACGAGGATGTTGAAGCGGCGGACGAAAGATTCCGCGAGGTGTTCGACACCTACGGGATCCCGCGAGACATCAACATCGTCAGCTTCCCGGATTTCCTGACGCCCGGCAGTACGGGCCATTCCCCCGAAATCACCGAATCCTGCATGACGACCTATCATACGGAGGAAACGCGCGCGGATTTCATGTGTAATTACAGCAAGATGGTGCTCAAGAAAAACGGACGCATGCGGGTCTATGCCTGTACGCTGGTGGACGACGACGAGGATTACGATCTGGGCGGCACGCTGACGGACAGCATGAAGGCGCGCATCATGCTCAAGCATCACCGGTGTTTTTCGTGTTTTGCGTATGGGGCAAGTTGCAGTGAAAGGAAATCATGACCCACACACTGAACAAAGACGCGATCAAGGAATATTACGGCACAATCCTGCAGGGCAGCCACGACCTCAAGACCAGTGCGTGTTCCTGCACGGACGACGGACTCACCCCTTCGGTCAAGTCCGCTCTGTCCGAGATCAACGACGAGGTGATTCAACGTTTTTATGGCTGCGGCTCCCCCATCCCGCCCGTGCTCGACGGCTGCACCGTGCTCGATCTCGGGTGCGGCACCGGGCGCGATGTATTCGTCGCCGCAAAACTGACCGGCCCCGCAGGGCGCGTTATCGGCGTGGATATGACCGAGGAGCAATTGACCGTTGCCCGGCGCAATCTCGATACGCAAATGCAACGATTCGGCTACGCGTCGCCCAATGTGGAGTTTCGACACGGTTACATGGAGGATCTGCGCGCGGCGGACATCGCCGATGACTCTGTCGACGTGGTCATGTCCAACTGCGTCATCAATCTGTCGCCCGACAAGGAGGCCGTCTTCTCCGAAATCTTTCGGGTGCTCAAGCCAGGCGGGGAACTGATTTTTTCCGATGTCTTCGCGGGCCGACGCGTCCCGTTGGATTTGCAGGCCGATCCGGTCCTGCACGGGGAATGCCTGGCCGGCGCGCTGTATAGTGAGGATTTCCGGCGTATGTTGCTGAATCTAGGTATTCGCGACTACCGCATTCTCTCCAGCCGGCGTCTGGAACTGGGATCACGGGAAATCGAAGAAAAAATCGGGATGGTCGATTTCCATTCCGTCACCGTACGCGTCTTCAACCTGCCCGCGCTCGAGGACCGCTGCGAAGATTACGGCCAGACCGCCACCTACGACGGCGGCATCACCGACTGGCCGCACTACTTTGACCTGGACGATCATCACCGCTTCATCACCGGCAAACCGATGCTGGTTTGCGGGAATACGGCGGCTATGTTACAAGAGACACGGTACGGCAAGCATTTTACGGTCACCGGTGATCGGTCCGTGCACTACGGTGCTTTCGATTGCGGCCCGGCGAGTGCGACCGAGCAGGCGACGGGCGGCACATGCTGTTAGGATGGTGTTCGGAGCTCGGTGATCGGTATGCGCCGAAACCAACAATAAAGAGCGAATCGGACTTATTACGTGCTCCTGGAGACTTGCTATCCGCTTGGCGAGAGGCCCTGAAGTTTCACGTGGCAATCACCGAACACTGATCACTGAACACTGAATACTGACATGAACCCTATAGGCATTATCGGCGGAACCGGACTGGACGACCCGCAATTCATGGAAACGGCGGAAGACATACAGGTGTCCACTCCGTTCGGCGACCCTTCCTCCCCCATTCTGCGCGGCGCACTGGCCGGACGCGAGGTAGCCTTGCTCTCGCGGCATGGACGGGAACACACCATTCCCCCGTCGCAAATCAACAACCGCGCGAACCTGTATGCGCTCAAGGATGTCGGGTGCACGCAGGTTCTCGTCAGCGCGGCCTGCGGCTCGTTGCGCGCGGAAATGGATCGCGGTCATTTCGTAATTCCCGACCAGTTCATTGACTTTACGCGTCGTCGCGCGACGACGTTTTTCGACGCCTTCGAGCCCGGTGTGGAAAACGCGCGACACACGCCCATGGCCGACCCGTTTGACGCCGATCTGCGCGCCGCGCTTGTGCGCAAAGGCGCGGAACTCGGTCTCGACGTTCACGACGGCGGCACCATCCTGACCATCGAAGGCAATCGTTTCTCCACCCGCGCCGAATCCAATATGTTCCGCCAGTGGGACGCCGACCTCGTCAACATGACCGTCGCGCCGGAATGCATTTTAGCCAATGAACTCGGGCTGAAATATGCTGCGATCGCGGTGGTCACCGATTTCGATTGCTGGAAGACCGACGAACCGCCCTTGCGAGTGGAAGATCTCATTGCCGTATTTCGGCAGAACGTCGATAATCTTGCGCGCTTGTTCACAGCCGTGCTGCCTGAACTGGCGGAGTCGTAATACGAATATCCCTGTGCACCGCCAAGCGCCACCGGAGGCGGGGCGGCATCACCTCGCAGCGATGCTCGCCCACATGTCCTTCCGGCCCGTCAAAACGATGCGGCCAGCCCGGCGCCACCCCAGGTCACGTCACCCTCTCCTTCACGATCCAGGTTCGTCAACGCCACGCTATGATTTACATGCGCGATTAGATCAACATTTTTATGAAGGCTCCACGAACCGGTCAGCCCTACTTGCACATTATTCTCCTGCAATCGGCGCGGATCGGAGACAAAACCATAGTCGAATCCCGTCAACCCGTACAAGGTCACGCCCAACCGGTCGCCCGGCGACGGAATCGCGGGTTCGAAAGCGAATCCGGCCTCCATGAAACCGCCCCGGACGTCGTCGAAGTCGTAGTACGTCTCGACGAAGAGCTCGACCTGCTCGACCGCCTCCCACAGTACGCCCCCGTACACTTCCCATGTCGACGGATCGTCTCCGGCGGGGAATTCGAGTCGATTGAGACCGAGCGTAACTTCGACGGTCCCGATGGCATGCGTGTAGTCGGCGAACATGTTCACTTCGTTATAAGAATCGCTGAACGCTTCCGTCCACCACGCGCCCAGCCCGAACCCGTGCCGGGACACAACCGCCTCGGTCGCGATGAATGATGAGCCCGGCACATTGTTAATGCCCTCGGTTACATAGCGGCTTTCCCACGTGACCGCCGCGTCGAAGGCGAATCCGTCATTCGACTCCGCCTTCAACGTGGACGGGACCGCCATGGCGGCCGTTACCGATGTGATGACCAACAGTATTCTCTTAATCATGATGTTCTCCTTTCGTGGCTCTTACGCGCCGATGCCCAGCCACCAGGTGGCAATGCTGAAGTAGATGATGACTCCGCTGATGTCCGCCAGCGACGTGATTAATGGAGCGCTCGCGGAAGCGGGATCCAGTTTGAGTTTTGTCAACAGGAACGGCAGCGTCATGCCGATCAGGCTGCCGACCATAACCGTCGTGGTCATCGTCATGGCAACGACAGCGATGACTTCCGGCGCGCGGAAGCTCGCGATCAAGGCCACACCGGCGCCCATGGCCACGCCCATGCACAGCGAGATGCCGATTTCCTTGCGGAAAAACCGGAACCAATCACGCATCCGCAAATCGCCGATTGCCAGTGCGCGCACCATCAGCGTGGCGGCCTGCGAGCCGGCGTTGCCGCCGCTGTCGATCAGCAACGGGAGAAAGAATACCAGCGCGACGACAGCCTCAATGGTGTCTTCGAAGAAGGCGATGCCCGCCCCCGAAAAGACGTTCATGAAGACAAGAATCATCAGCCACGGCAGACGTTTCAGCAGCAATTGGCCGAAAGTCGCCGTCCGCATGCTGAGGGTGGTCAAACCCGGCGCGGCCGCGAGACGGTGGAAGTCGTCGGTGGTCACCTCTTCCACCACTTCGGCCACGTCGTCATGCGTCACGATCCCGGCCATGCGGCCCCGCGAATCGAGCACAGGCAACGCCAACAGGCCGGTGCGCCCCAACTCACGTACCGCGTCACTGGTCGGCGCGCCGGCCGACAGCGTGATCACCACGTGACTCATGATGGAGTCGACGGTTTTATCCGGCCGGGCGAGGATCAATTGACGCAACGACACCACACCAATGACTTCCCGCTGATCGTTCAAGACATAGGCGTAATAGATCGTCTCCGCCTCCGGCGATTCACGGCGCAGCTTCTCCAGCGCCTGCGCGGCTGTCATATTCGGCGATACCGCGACATAATCGGATGTCATGATGGCGCCGATGGTGCCTTCATCGTAATCTTCGAGACGCCGTATATCTTCCCGCTCCTTTTGCGCGATTTTCTTCATAATCGATTCGCGCGTCGGTTCGGGCAAGGCGTGCAACAGGTCGGCGCGTTCATCGTGCGAAAGATACGTGACCAGTTCCATGCGCCCGGACTCATACATGGCGTGGAAAATACTCATTTGCCGTTCCTCGGGCAGGAAGGCAAAGATATCCGCGCGGCGATGCACTTCGATCAGCCCCAAAATGGCGCTGATTTTCGGATCGGAGAAGTGCTCCATCGCCTCCGCCACCACGGCGGGGTGCAGACTCTCGGTCAGGCTGTTGATTTCATTCGCACGGCGCTCGCTCAACAGCGAATGCAGTTGTTCTCTCAAGGTTATAATTTCCATTTTCGACCTCTTCTGGTTAATACATCGCGCAGAACGCGACGGGTTATGATTGCCCGGACGGTCGGTCCGGGCGGGAACCAAGGGTCGAAAACGGTCAGATCAACGAGAGACGCGACCGCATCATCGGAGGGCTACCACACGAACCGGCTTTCCGGGAGGAACACGATTAGTGACAGTTACGAATAGACGACTACTTCCAGGATCTTCGTCCATTTGCTGTCCCTCCTTTCCGGTTATGTGGTGACTGTACATGTTCATTACTCCACGCATGGCGTGATGACGCGCGGCAACATAGGAACGACACGGAACCATGTCAACCCCTCAACATAAAATTATGCAAAGATTTGACGCCGTCGATTGTACGCCGTTATACTTCCACAAGGTGAGATCGTATGTCGGAACAAGGTAAAACCAACGCGCAGCATTCCGCGGACAACGATTATTCGCTCTCCCGTCTCGGCGGATCAGGCGAACGCCCCGCTGTGTTTGCGTTTGATGCGGACAACGTTCGATGCTGGACGTATGAGGAGTTGGAGGACGCCGCCGGGCGGATCGCCGCAGGCCTCGTCGAGGCCGGCCTGAACCCAAACGACATCGTTGCCATGCTCGCCTTGCCGAGCCCGGCATATATCGCCGTAACGCTCGGGGTGCTGCGGGCCGGCGCCACGATCGCCCCGATCGACGCCCAATTCGCGGACGATTCCCTGGTCCATATCCTGGGCGACGCCCGCCCCAAATGGCTGTTTACCGACGAGCGCGGCGCGCGACGCATCGACAAACTCAAAACGGATGCCAAGCCGAAGGTGGTGCGGTTGGATAAGGAAGAGGGTGACGCATCGTGGAAGACGCTGTGCGTGAAGTCACCGGCGGAAGCGGAAACCGGCGACGCCGACCAGCGCGCGGTCCTTTTCTACACGTCCGGCACCACCGGCGCACCGAAAGGCGTTCCGCTTTCGCGGGCCAACATCCTGTACCAATTCGACGTGGCCAAGGAAACAGGCCTGATCAAACAGGAAGATCGGCTGCTCCTCCCGCTGCCGTTGCATCATGTGTACCCCTTTGTTATCGGCCTGCTTGCGCCCTTGCATATCGGCATGGCCATCCTCATTCCCGCCGCATTGACCGGCCCGCAACTCGCCCGCGCGATCCGCGATGGCGAGGCTTCCATCGTGCTCGGGGTGCCCCGCCTGCATCGCGCGCTGATCGACGGGATACGCAACAAGGCCGAGGGCGGCGGCCTCTTCATGCGCCTATTTTTCCGAACCGCGCTGGGCGTCAGCCTGGCGGCGCATCGCCGGCTCGGCTGGAATCTCGGTCGCGTTCTATTCGGCTCGTTACACCGCAAGATGGGCGGCAAACTGCGGATCATGGCTTCCGGCGGATCCCCGCTTGACTCCAAGGTGGCCGCACAGATTGAGGCGTTCGGCTGGGGCTTGGCCGTCGGATACGGTCTTACCGAAACATCGCCCCTGCTCACGATTCTACGGCCCGGCGACCGCAAATTGGACACCGTCGGCCGGGTTGTGCCGGGTACCGAACTTAAGATCGATCCATCGGCAGTCCCCGGATCGGAGGATACCGATGATGCGGAAGTGGTGCGCCAGGCCAATCAAAAGGCCGGCGAAGTGTTGGCCAAGGGGCCCGGCGTTTTCAAGGGCTATCATCAACTGGAAAAGGAAACGAAAGAGGCGTTCCGCGACGAGTGGTACCGTACCGGGGACCTGGGCTGGTTCGATGACGACGGGTTTCTGCACCTCGAAGGGCGCGTCAACACGATGCTCGTATTGGAAGGCGGCGAAAACATTTCGCCGGACAAACTGGAGGGAACTTACGAAGACGCGTGCGAAGAAATTGCGGAGATCGGCATCCTCCAACGCGAAGGGAAATTGGTCGCCGTCATTGTTCCGCAACAAGGCATCGCTGAAGACGAGGCCTCGGACAAGATCAAAGCGGCGCTGCAAAACATCCGCCAGACGATTCCCTCCTATCAGCGCCTGACCGATTTCAAGGTGTCCACCCGCGAATTACCGCGCACGCGGCTCGGCAAGATACGCCGCCATAAACTGGAGGAGCTATACGATACGGACGAAGAGCAACGTGCAAAGGAAACCGGGCCGATCGCGGTGGAAGACATGTCGTCCGATGATCAAAGTCTGCTCGACAACGACAAGGCCTATGCGCTTTGGAAGCTGCTCTGCAAACGATACACGGAACGGCGCCTGCAACCGGAATCACGCCTCGAAGCCGATCTCGGCATCGACTCCATGGAATGGGTGGAGCTGTCCACCGCCATTGAAGCGGAAACCGGCCTGCAATTCGGGGAAGACGTCATGGAACGCGCGGAAACCGTACACGATTTACTGGAGGCGGCCGTTGGACCGTCCGGCAAAGAACATAAGGATTCCCGCAAAGCCATTCATGAACCGGAATCCGTACTGCGCGACGAGGATAAACGCTGGATACAACCCCGCACGACATTCCATAAAGTATTCGGTTTTATCCTTTATCTCGGCCACCAGGCGCTCATGCGCTTGCTGTTCCGCGTCGAACTGCGCGGACGCGAAAACCTGCCGGACAAGGTCCCGTACGTGCTGACGCCGAATCACACCAGTTATCTGGACCCGTCCGCACTCATCGCCGGCATTCGCCGTCCGAAGGTTGATATCTTCTACTGGGCGGGCTTGACCGACGCCCTCTTTCGCAGCGCCTTTTGGCGCAAACTGAGTCGACTTGGTCAGGTCTTTCCGATCGACCCCCGGCGCGGCCCTCTCTCCAGTCTGGCGCTGGGCGCGGCCCTGCTCAAACGGGGAGAAGCCGTGGTCTGGTTCCCTGAAGGAAGACGTTCGCCCGAAGGCAACTTACTGCCTTTCCGTCCGGGTCTCGGCTTGATCCTCAAGGAATACCCCCATATCCCGGTTGTACCGGTCTATATTGATGGCGCGGGACAAGCACTGCCCGTGGGCCGAGCCCTGCCGCGTCCCCGCAAGATCACCGTGCATATCGGCAAGCCGCTCATGCCCGAAGACCTCGAAAAAAACGGCGCAGGCGACACGCCGCACCAACGCATTGTCAACGCCCTGCACGACGCCGTCGCCGAATTGCGGGACGAGGCCGCGCGCACCTCGGGATGAACGGGAAACACTTGATTACCATACGCCCCATACGAAAGGCCCTCTTGTGCGCCCTTCTCTGCTATGGCACAGCCGCGGCGGAGCGGCCGGATGAGCGCGTCATCGTGAATCCCTACGCATCGGTCGACTGGGATGCGGCCAACGCGTATTACGCAAATTTTCACACCCACACGACATATTCCGACGGAGAATATACGCCGCACGACGCGATCGACGCCTACAAGGAACTGGGCTATCACATCCTAGCTTTAACTGATCACGACAACGACTTTTATGAGGCGCGCCCTGCGATCCTATATCCGTGGACGGAACTGAGCGCAATTCATGAATCGATCGCTGATAAACCGAATCCGTCCTGGCGCTGGGAAGACGCCCTATACGGCGAGATCTCCGATCCCTGGGAGAACAGGGATCCGGACGCCTTGAACATGATCGCGGTGCCGGGCGTGGAAATAAGTTTCACGCACCATATCGGGAGCCTGTTCAACGATTATCCGGGCTTTACCCGGTCCGAAGAAATTGCGCTCAACGAGATCGGCAAGCGTAACGGCCTCTCGCTATTCTTTCATCCGGGTCGCTATGGCCTTTACCCCGCGTGGTACGTCTATTTTTACGAGCGGCACGAGCATCTGATCGGCATGGAAGTCTTTAATCAGGGCGACCGTTATCCCGACGACCGAGACATTTGGGATCGCGTCCTGCATCGGCTGATGCCGGACCGGCCCGTTTGGGGTTTTGCCGGGGACGACATGCACGTAACCGATCATTTGGGTTGGAACTACAACATCTTACCCCTTGAACAACTCGACAAGACCGACGTTCGAGCGGCCATGGAATCGGGCGCGTTCTATTTCTATACGCCCCGCCAACAAATGACATCGCCGAGCCTGCACATCACGCGCATCCGGGCTTCGCCTGATTCCGTCCGATTGATGATCGACGGTGACGTGGAGGCCATTGATTGGATCACGTACAACCCGGAAACAAGGCAAAGCGATGTCGTGCATCAAGGCGCAGAATTGGCGCTGGCTCACGTGCCGGATTCCGCCACGTTCGTGAGGGCGCGAATCACAGGCGCGGAGGGGACGGCCTATACACAGCCGTTCGGGTTGCGAGGCGCGACACCGCGCGAGCCCCGCCCGCCTCCGGACGGCGACCTTCAAGAGCGTGCCGGCTGGGAGATCTTCCGGGACGAAGGCGCCGAACTGGCCCTCGATATCAGCGAAGAGCACGCCCACGCCTTGAAGGCAAGCTATGACCTGACCGAAGGTCATTGGGCAGCCATTACGAAGCCGGTGGACGGCGTTTCCGAAAAGTCCATCATCCATTTTGAAGTGCGGGGCAAGGGTAACGCCAATTCCCTTGAACTGAAATTGGAAGACGGGGGCGACGCCACCTATGGGCAGCATCTTCCCATGAAGTCGGATGACACGTCCTGGTCGCAGATGGATATCGCTGTGGCGGACCTGAATTATTGGTGGGGCGGCGACGAAGAGATTGATCTATCCAACGTTCGCTTGAGCTTCGCGATCGTACAACGGGAAGGCGACGAGGGCGGCGCCGGCCGGGTCTACCTCAACCGCATCCGCATTACCGATTAACGGACATGTATCGGCGCGCGCCATTGAGCAGGCGCAGGTCGATAGGCATTGCTCCGCCTCCGCGGGCGCGGGATTTTGCGTAACTAATCAGGGAATATTTCGGTTCTTCATGGATCGTATCCATGTATAGCGGAACTACGCTTTCTGCAGAATGAACCGACATTGATGAACCTGGAGACCATATGCTTTTCAAAAAAATCCATGCGTTAACCGGCCTGCTTTTGTGGGCGGCGACGCTGTCGCTGAACGCCGGCGAACCGCCGACTTCTCCAGAGGATGTGCGTCCCCTGCAGGTCGGCGTCCCTGTTCCCCAGGTGTCGCTGCTCGACGTGCAAGGCGACTCCGTTCCATTGCATGATCGCGTAGCCGAGCAACCCTCGGTCCTGATTTTCTATCGCGGCGGCTGGTGCCCGTATTGCACCGAACACTTATCGGAACTGGCCGATGTGGAAGACGAGCTGACCCGCCGCGGCTTTCAGCTTCTGGCCATCAGCCCGGATCGTCCCGCGAAACTGGACATCGATGTCGAAGGCGTTGAGATCGGCTATGAACTGTTCTCGGACGCGTCGATGGACGCCGCGAAAGCCTTCGGCCTGGCTTTCCGCGTTGATCCCGCCACCTTGGAACGGTACGACGAATACGGCATCGACCTCGCAGAAGCGTCCGGACATGACCATCACCTTCTGCCCGTACCGGCCGTGTACCTGATCGATACCGAAGGCGTGATTCAATATGTCTACGCGAATCCTGATCACACTACACGCCTCGAACCGGAAGCCATTCTTGAGGCGGCGGACGCCATGGAGGCGGGGCTGGACGACATCGCCGAGGGTACCGGTGCAATGGCATCGGCGTTCCGCGCGCTACTCGTTTGGATCGACGCCCTGGGCGTCATTGGTCCCCTCGTCCTGATACTGGCGTACATCGTTGCCTGCGTGTTCTTCATTCCCGGGTCCGCCCTCACGTTGGGCGCCGGCGCGCTGTTCGGCGTGATTCGCGGATCGATTCTGGTCTCGATCGCGTCCACGCTCGGCGCGACCGTCGCCTTCATCGTCGGGCGCTATCTGGCACGGGACTGGGTGGCGCGTAAAATCGAAGGGAACAAGAAGTTTTCCGCCATTGACGACGCCGTCGGACGGGAAGGCTGGAAGATTGTGGGACTGACCCGCCTCTCCCCCATCTTCCCGTTCAACCTGCTCAATTACGCGTACGGACTGACCAACGTGCGCCTGCGCGACTACGTGCTTGCGTCCTGGATCGGCATGATGCCGGGCACTGTCATGTACGTGTATATCGGATCACTGGCACGACTCGGCGTCGAAGCGGCGGAAACATCCGCGGCCCAAACGGCCTTACGGATCGTGGGTTTGATCGCGACGATTGCGGTCACGGTGTATATCACGCGGATTGCGAAGAGAGCATTGAAGGAAAGAGTCGAAGAATAATTTGGAGTGCGGTGACAAACCCGCGAAGCGGGTGCGACACCGCTTTGTCTTGCGGCGTGGCGCTCGCGAGTTCGCTTCCCGCCGCAGTCTACAAAAAAGGAATCATCATGCAGACACTCATCGAACCGCAGGACTCACACAACGAAACCCTGATTGACAACGTGCATCCGTCCGACTGGACGAACCCCACGACTGACGGCACGTATAATCTGGTTGCCATCGGCGCGGGTACGGCGGGACTGGTATCCGCCGCGGGCGCGGCCGGGCTCGGCGCGAAGGTGGCCCTGATCGAACGGCACCTGATGGGCGGCGATTGCCTTAATGTCGGGTGTGTGCCCTCCAAGGGCCTGCTCGGTCCGGCGCATCTGATCGGGCGCGCACGCGAAGGACGCGACATGGGATTGCAGCTCAAGGACGGGTACGATGTCGACTTTCCCGGCCTGATGGAACGGATGCGCGCAATCCGCGCGAAGATCAGCCATCATGATTCGGCCAAACGCTTCAGCGATCTTGGCGTAGACGTCTTCATCGGGGAGGCCCGATTTACCGGTCCGAACACGATTGAAGTCGGGGACAGAACCCTGCACTTCAAGAAAGCCGTCATCGCCACCGGCGCCCGCGCCTCGGCGCCGCCCATTCCCGGGTTGGACCAGATCGATTATCTCACCAACGAGACGATCTTTTCGCTGACCGAACGCTCGAAACGACTCGGCATTATCGGTGCCGGCCCGATCGGATGCGAAATGGCGCAGTCTTTCGCCAATTTCGGCACGGAAGTCACATTGATTGAGGCCATGCACGGAGTGCTCCCGAACGAAGATCCCGAGGCCTCGGAATACGTCAAATACGCACTGATCAAGGACGGCGTCAACGTCCTCTGCTGCGGGAAGAATGTGGAAATCGAAAAACGGGAGGACGGCATTCATCTCGTGCTGGACTCGCACGAACAAGCCTATGACGTGGCGGTGGATCAATTGCTTGTGGCCGTTGGCCGTGCGCCGAACATCGACGCGCTGAACCTTGAAGCCGCCGGCGTCGAAGCGCACAAAAAAGGCATTGAAGTGGACGACCACCTGCGCACCTCAAATCGGAACATTTTCGCGGCGGGCGATGTGGCGTCGAAATATCAATTCACGCATGCCGCCGATTTCATGGCGCGTATTGTGATTCAGAACGCCCTCTTCAAGGGACGCGCCAAAGCGAGCGCATTAACCATTCCCTGGTGCACCTACACCGCGCCGGAACTGGCCCATGTTGGGCTCACCCCGAAAACGGCCAAGGACGAAGGCGTGGAGATTGATACCTACACGCAACCCTTTGATGCCGTGGATCGCAACATGCTGGAAGGCGAGACGGCGGGTTTTGTGCGCGTACATACACGCAAGGGCACGGACGAAATAGTCGGCGCCACCATCGTCGGCGCGCATGCGGGCGATATGTTGCCCGAGATCGTTCTCGCCATGACCCACGGTCTGGGACTCAAGAAGATCGCCTCGACCATCCATCCCTATCCCACCCGCGCGGAGGCGATCCGCCGTATCGGCGACCAATACAGCCGTACCCGTCTGACCCCGTTTGTGAAGAAACTGATGGGCAAATGGCTGGCCTGGCAGCGGAGATAGGAAGAATGGTTAATGGTTAATGGTTGATGGTTGATGGTTGATGGGGCTTTGCGGCAGGGCACAATATGGCTTACTTGATCTAATAATTAGACTATATTGATCACATGAAGGTAAAAATCGGAGAAGTGAAGGCCCATTTGACGCGGTACGGGCGCGATCTACAGAAGCATGGCGAACCAATGGAAATGGATGCGCGTGGAAGCTGAGGCAGCGCTGATCCGAAGAAAGGCATCGCCGTGACGCCATGAGTCCCGCGCATCATCTTCTCGGCATCTTTACTCGCTATCCGGAGCCGGGCCGGACCAAGACCCGTATGATTCCGCGGCTGGGGGCGGAAGGGGCGGCTCGGCTTCAGGAAGCCATGACCGGTCACACCCTGCTGCGGGCGCGCGTATGGGCGGCGACGCGCAATGCGCGGCTATGCGTCCATTTTACGGGCGCAACCAAACGCCGCTTCCAGAAATGGCTCGGACCCGATCTCCCCTACACCGCGCAAGCCGGCCCCGATCTTGGCGCGCGTATGGCGCACGCGATTGATAGCGGCCTGCAAGGCGGCGAGGATCGCGTCGTGCTGATCGGATGCGACTGTCCGGATCTGTCCGACGAACAACTCGACGCCGCAATGGCCGCACTGGACGATCACGATGTGGTGCTCGGCCCGGCGACCGACGGCGGGTATTACCTGATCGGCATGAAACGCGTACAACCCGCGTTGTTCAAGGACATGGCATGGGGCGGCCCTGACGTGTTGAGCCATACGCGTCTGCGCGCTGCTGAAAACCGACTCCGCCTTGCAGAATTGCCCCCTCTTCAAGATGTAGACGAACCCGGCGAATTGCCCATCTGGGAGCGGCACGATCCGAATCAGCACGGCGACGGAATCAGCGTCATCATTCCCGCGCGTAACGAGGAACAACATATTGCCGCCGCCGTGCGCAGCGCGTTGGGCGGCGCGCGCGAAGTCATCGTAATAGACGCGGACAGTTCAGACGGCACGCGGGAAGCCGCCCTTGCGGCCGGCGCACGGATCCTGACGGCGCCGGCCGGGCGCGCGATACAGATGAACATCGGCGCCTCGTCTGCCAAAGGGCGGCATCTCTTATTTCTCCACGCTGATTCGCGCGTGCCGGAACATTATGCAACCCATGCGAGCGCGATCCTGGCGCGCAAAGACACGGCGGCGGGGGCCTTCTCATTAGCAATCGATGCGGAAGGTCGGCGTTTCCGAGCAGTCGAATGGGGCGTCCGGCAGCGCGTGCGTCTATTCGCCCTGCCCTACGGCGATCAGGCATTGTTCATGACGCGCGACACGTTCACACGCGTCGGCGGCTATGCGCAGATGCCGCTCATGGAGGATTTGGACCTGGTGCGGCGCCTGAAACGGCGCGGACGCATTGTGATCGCAGCCGAACCCATCCTCACGTCGTCGCGCCGTTGGCGGCGGCTCGGCGTCGCACGCAGCGTGGCGCGTAATCAGCTGATTCTGCTCGCTGCGGCTTGCGGCGTCACCACGGAACGCCTCGCCCGCTGGTATAATACCAAAGACCCGGATTTCATGCGTATACGCTAAACGCCTGAGGGGTTTATCGGGTATTCTATTATACGAGAGGAGGCCGTCATGAACTTGAAGTCACAGTATATTGAGAAACTTCGAGCGCGCCTGAACGCGTTGAATACTGAAATCAGCCACCTCACAAGCGCTGAAGATCGCGTACCCCCGCATCTGAAAGTGGTGCTGGAGGAACATCTCGCTCCGCTACACGAGAAACGGGAGGAAGCACGTGCCAGGCTGGCAGCCATCGAACAAGCGCCGGGCGGCTTGACTGACGAAGTTAAGCAGAACGCGGAAGCGCTTTGGGCGCTCCTGCATCATTCCATGGAGCGGACACGACGCTATTACAAGCTGCAGAAGCGACATAGCAAGCCGCGCCTCGTAGGGGGAGTGCACGAGCGCGTGTATGGGACCCATTTGCACAAACACGCATATCGTCGTCGACCCTCGTCGCGGCATGCGGCTTGACCGCAGACCGCGACTTTTCCCGTTACGGAGCGCTCCGAGAAGCAGAGGGCGATACCTTAACGGCGTGTCGCCCTACTCTTCTCCGTCCGCCATGTCGCTCCCGGACGCGTGGCGCCTTGTTTTTGGCGTGCGCCTCAATTGGACGTCGACCGCGCGTCGCGGTATTGTTTTCGCGTGTCGTACAAGAAAAGGGAGCAGCGATACGTTCTTACATACCAGTGAAGAGCGAGGACAGCATTTCGAAAGGAACATTATGAATATCCGAACAGGGGAATGGGCGATAATGGGCGTCATATTAGGCGTGGCCCTGGTTGCGTTGGCATCGGCGGCGCATTATCGCGGAACGGCAGCTTCTTTAAGGGAAG